>NZ_SRLW01000619.1:0-1418 GCF_006518215.1 Myxococcus sp. AB025B | reverse complement strand
ACCCTCTGCACCGTCTACCTGAAGCCCTCGCGCGTCCCCTCCGCCCCCTCCGGCGACTGCCGCGTCTTCGTCCTGCCACCCCTCGCGCGCGAGATGCTCCTCCACTCCACCCGCTGGGGACCCGAGCGCTCACCTCGCGACCCCGTCGCCGAGAGCTTCTTCTCCACCCTCGCGCACCTGCTGTCCGAATGGAGCGCGGAGCCTCGCGACTGGCGCCTGCCCCGCGCCCGCACACCCGAGCTGGAGCGCGCCATGGCCTACACCCTGGCCCACCTCTCCGGCCCCGTCACCCTCGCGGGCGCGGCGAAGGCCGCGGGACTCTCCCAGCGCACCCTCGCCCGCCACTTCGATGACGAGGCCGGCACCTCCTGGCGCCGCTTCCTCCACGACGCCCGCATGCTGCGCGCCATGGAGCTGCTCGCCGAGGACGGCGCCCGCGTCACGCAGACCGCCTACGCCGTGGGCTTCGAGAGCCTCGCCGCCTTCACCCACGCCTTCACCGCCTTCACCGGCGAGCGCCCCCGCGACTTCCGCCAACGCATCGCCGAGGGCACCACCGCGCTCCCCTCCCCTACCCGCCGCAGGCGACGCGGTTGACCAGGCCGTACACGCCGTAGCCCACCAGGTACGGCAGCTTCAGCTCCGGGAACGCCGCCACCGCGCGCTGCTCCAACTGCCCGTAGTGCGCCGACGCCTGCTCACCGCACAGCTCCGGCTTGCGCTCGCCCAGCTCCGCCGCGTACCCCTCCACCAGCGTCACCATCCCATCCAAATAGCGCCGCTGCGCTTCAATCACATCCATCACCGGCGCGCTGTCCCCTCGCCCGCCATGCACCGTGGACCGAGGCCACGCGGACAGCTCCCCCAGCGCCGCCTTCCATGACGCCACGTCCGGCACCACCTTGCCCTCGCGCACCCCGCCCTCCAACCACGCGTGCGCGCCGTGGTGCACCAAATCCCCGACGATGAGCGCCTCGCTCCCCGGCACGTACGCCACCGTCTGCGTCACCGTCACACCCGAGTGCTTCAGCTCCGTCAGCTCCACCTTCGCGCCCCCTTCGAGCGGCAGCGAGTAGCTCCCCGTGAAGGTGACATCCACCGTGGCCTCGGCGGGATAGGTCTCCTCCGTGAAGGCCTTCGCCACGTTCACCCAATAGAACTTCTTGTACGCGTGCACGGCGGGAATCGCCTCGGCGGTGGCCTTGCTCGCGACCACCTTCGCCCCCACGCGCTGGAACACCGCCGCACCGTTGAACTTGTCCGGGTTCGGATGCGTGATGACCACGTAGCGGATGGGATGCGCGGTGCGCGCGCGGATGTGCTCCAGCACCTTGTTCGCCTCTCCTTCCGTGAACTGCGCGTCGAACACCACCACCTCCGCGCCCGTGTCATAGAAGAACTGTCGCTTATACACATCT
>NZ_SRLW01000618.1:0-1505 GCF_006518215.1 Myxococcus sp. AB025B | reverse complement strand
GGGACGGGTTCTTGGGGGGAAGGCCCCGGGCGCGCTAGCCTGCGAGGCGCCATGACGATGTACACCGAGTCACTCCGCGCCTTCCTCAAGCCCGTCCTGCCCTATCTGGACGACGAGTCGGTGTCGGAGATCATGATCAACGGCCCCACCGACGTGTGGATCGAGAAGAAGGGCCGACTGACGAAGACGGACGCGGCCTTCACCGAGGAAGGCCTCATCGGCGCCGCGCGCAACATGGCCCAGTTCGTCGGCCGCATGCTCACCGAGGAGCGCCCGCGCCTGGACGCGCGCCTTCCGGACGGCAGCCGCATCCACGTGGTGATTCCGCCGATTGCCCGCCGCGGCACCACCATCTCCATCCGCAAGTTCTTCAAGGAGAAGCTGACCGTCCAGTCGCTCCTGAAGTTCGGCTCGCTGACGCCGCAGATGGCGCGGCTCATCGAGGCGGGCATCGCCACCAAGCTCAACATGCTGGTGGCCGGCGGCACGGGCTCCGGCAAGACGACGCTGCTCAACATCGTCTCCTCGCTCATCCCCGACGAGGAGCGCATCCTCACCATCGAGGACTCGGCCGAGCTCCAGCTCAACCAGACACACGTGGTCGCCTTCGAGAGCCGTCCGCCGGACAAGTTCGGCAAGGGCGGCGTGGACATGGGAGACCTGCTGCACTCGGCGCTGCGTCTGCGTCCGGACCGCATCGTCGTCGGCGAGGTGCGCGGCGGCGAGGCGTTCCACCTGATGCAGGCGATGAACACGGGCCACGGCGGCTCGCTGGCCACCACGCACGCCAACACGCCCACGGACACGCTGCGCCGCATCGAGTCGCTGTGCCTCATGTCCGGCGTGGAGCTGCCCATGGTGGCCGTGCGCGCCCAGGTGGCCAGCGCCATCAACTTCGTCATCTGCTGCGAGCGTCTGCACGACGGCAGCCGCAAGACGATTGCCCTGTCGGAGGTGCTGCCGCTCAACGAGAAGGGCGACTACCGCACGCAGGACATCTTCGTCTTCACGCCGGTGGCCAAGGACGAGGACGACCACATCCTCGGCTACCACGCGCCCACGGGCATCATCCCCAACTTCGTCGCCAAGGCGAAGGCGTACGGCTTCAGCGATTTGGAGGACTCGTTCTTCGACCCGGCCACCTATGGTTTGCCGCCGCCGCCCACGTTCCACGCCGGTGAGTCGTACACCGTGCGGTGGGCGCCCTCGCTGAAGCACCGCGAGGAGGGACAGCCGGACCCCGCGCACTACAAGCAGGAGTGGTCCGCGTTCGAGGAGAAGCTCAAGCAGAGCGCGCGCGAGGCCAAGGCCGCCAAGGCCGGTGGAGCGCCCGCGCCCGCCGCCGCGCCCGTGCAGGTGCAGGTGCCCGCGAACCTGCCCACCTCGAAGCCCGCTACGCCGGCGGCGCCCCCCAGGGTGGCCAGCGCCACGCCGCCCACGGGACACGCCGCCGCCCGGCCCGCCGCCACGCGACCGCCGCCGCCTCCCGAGAGTGACGACGACAA
>NZ_SRLW01000617.1:0-1510 GCF_006518215.1 Myxococcus sp. AB025B | reverse complement strand
AATCTCCCCCGGCCCCTGCTCCCGCCGCAGCTGGTCCCTCAACATCAAGTCCTGTAGCGACTCCGGCGTGCCCGCGAGCATCCGCAGCTGCCCGTCCGCCGTCTCCAGCTCCACCACCTGCTTCTTCACCCCGTGCGCCTTGTCCAGGAACGCCCGGTCCACGCCGTGCCCCTGCTTGTAGCCCGCCGCCTCGAACTCCAGGTTGTTGAGCACCAGCCCCGCAAGCCATGGCCTCAACCGCTCCAGCCCCTTCACCTCCACCCCCAGCCGCGTCGCCGCTCTCCCCAACAAATCCCGCGTCGCCGGATCCAACCGCTGCGTCAGGCGCTGCCCCTCCGGCAACATCCCCAGCTCACGCACCAGCTTCCCCATCGCGGCCGCGTCCGTCCTCGTCGTGTCCACCTCCACCGCGAGCACCTCCGCCTTGCCGAACGCCGCGTCCATCGACGCCGGCAACGCGAGCGCCCCCGGCTTCCCCATGTGGATGGACCCCACCAGGTACGCCGTGCCTCCTGCCGCCCCCTTCACCTCCCAGAGGAACGCCTTCCCCGTGTCCACCGGGGTGTACTTCCGCGCGGCCGGTGTGGACGCGCAGCCCGCGCCGAGCAGCACGACCAACAGCAAGGACAACGACAGGGACGACGCGCGCTTCATGGTGTGGGCTTCCCCCAGATGGTCCACCCATCGAACCACCCGGGCACGCACTGCGTCGAGGAACAACGTCCCCGGGGCCTGGCACGCCCGCGCTGCCTCGGACGGCTTCCGGAGTACGCTTCCTCACAGAAGACACGAGGTCTTCCGGTGACGCCCTGCGTCGCCCACAGTCCATGACGCGCGGAGCCATTCTCCGCGCTTTGACAACCCCATTGAGCGGGTGCTACCGCTAGGTGAAACATGAATCGGCCTTCAACTTCTCCAGACCGCTCCGGACCCGTGACACCGCGAGGTCAGCGGACGCGTGCGAAGCTGCTGAAGGCCGCCGAGTCGGTCTTCGGGGAGAAGGGCTACGAGCGCGCCTCCATCGCGGACATCACGCGCAAGGGCGGCGTGGCGCTCGGCACATTCTACGTCTACTTCCCGGACAAGCAGTCCATCTTCGTCGAGGTGGTGGACGACCTGGGCACGCGCCTGCGCCGGCTCATCGCGGACTCCACCTCCCAGTGCGACAACCGCATCGACGTGGAGCGCGAGGGCCTGCGCACCTTCTTCCAGTTCGTGCGCCAGCACCCCAACCTCTACCGCGTGGTGCGCCAGGCCGAGTTCGTCGACGCCGACTGCTACCGCCGCTACTACGACCGCTTCGCCAAGGGCTACGTCACCGGCCTGTCGCGCGCCATGGAGGAGGGCGAGGTGCGCCGCATGGACCCGGAGGCGCTCGCCTACTGCCTGATGGGCATCGGTGACTTCCTGGGCATGCGCTGGGTGCTGTGGGAGGAGGACCCGGGCCTGGAGCGCGTGCTCGACACCGCCATGGGCCTCATCCGCCACGGCCTGGACACCCGCCCCGCGC
>NZ_SRLW01000616.1:0-1518 GCF_006518215.1 Myxococcus sp. AB025B | reverse complement strand
GACTCGACTTTCGCCCTTTTGGGATGGGATGCCCAAGCAGGGGTACGAGAGGAGAGAGGGCTGAGGGTAGGTAAAGAGCGGCCATCGAGACCAGCTGAGAGAGGTGTCGGGCAAGACACGCCTCTTCGAGCACCTTGGAGGTCTGCGATGGCCGCTTCCCATGTGTATGCACTGCTTCGAGTCCTGCAGCTGGTTCGGCCGGCGTTCACCGAGCCCTCGTTCCTCCGCTTCCTGGTCCTGTTCGCCGGCTGGGTGTGCAGTGGGGGCACGCACGCAGTCACCGAGGCGCTGGTGGCAGCGGGAGTGTCGGGCGTACAGCACCATGCGGCCTTCCATCGCTTCTTCTCCCGGACGCGGTGGAGTGCGGACGAAGTGGGCCGACTGCTCCTGTTGAAGCTGGCTGCATTGGGACCCGTGCGGTTGGTCCTCGATGACACCCTTTGCAGTCACAAAGGGCCGAAGGTTTTCGGACTGGGCTGCCACCTGGATGCGGTTCGCTCCACCCGGGCCATGCGCGTCTTCTGCTTCGGCCACGTCTGGGTGACGCTCGCGGTGCTGGTGCACGTGCCCTTTGCTGCACGTCCCTGGGCACTGCCCGTCCTCTTCCGGCTCTACCGTACCCAGGCCGAGTGCCAGAAGAGGGGCATCCTTCATCGGAAGAAAACGCAGCTGGGGCGAGAACTGGTTGAGCGCGCCCTCAGCTGGCTGCCAACCGGCCCCCTGGAACTGGCCGCGGACGAAGCATACTCCTGCAGCACCCTGCTCAAGGGGTTGCCGCAGCGGCTCGTCTTCGTCGGTGCCATGCGTCCAGATGCCGTGCTGACGCGCCCTCGCGTGCACCGCTGCCGCTCGCCGAAAACGGGCCGCTGGCTGACGCGTGACGTGCCGGTGCCCAAGCCCGAGGCCCTTGCCAGAGATTCAGCACTCCCCTGGATGCGGCTGACAGCCCAGCTCTACGGCCGCTCGCAGCAGGTGGACTACAAGGAGGTGGTGGCCCGGTGGAGGAGTGCTGCCGGCGAGCGGATGCTCAAGGTGGTCGTCGTGCGGATGACAAGTGGAAGCCGCCCTCTGCGAGTCTTCTTCTGCACCGCCCCCTCCCTGTCTGCCCTCGAAGTGGTGGAACGGTATGCCTTCAGGTGGAGCATCGAAGTGCTCTTCCGGGACTTGAAGCAACTGCTTGGCTTCGCCGACTCGCGGGCCCGCCGTCGCCTGGCCGTGCTTCGCACCGCTCCCTTCGCTGGCTTGAGCTACACCCTGCTCGTCCTCTGGTACATGGAGCTGACCGCCAACTGGCAACAGCTGAGGGTGCCTCTGCGCCCCTGGTACACCACCAAGACCTCGGTCAGCTTCGCGGATGTCCTCCGCCTGGCTCAATCCTCTCTGGCCCGGGTCCGCTGGCATTCGTCGCGTCGACTTCGCGCCAACTTACGTGCGGCCTCTCGCGCATCACCGGCTCAGGAGCGCGCGGCGTGGACCGCCGCGCTCTCCCCCTCGCCCTAAAAGGGCGAAAGTCGAGTC
>NZ_SRLW01000615.1:0-1525 GCF_006518215.1 Myxococcus sp. AB025B | reverse complement strand
GGGTGTGGATCTGATCCTGAGCATCGCCTGAGCGAAAGGGCGGGTTGGCAGGAGCAGGCCGAGGCGTGGGAGAAATCCCGGCCATGGTGAAAGTGACGCTGGAAGTGCCCGAGGAGGTCGCCACGCTGCTCAAGGCGATGGAGGCCAAACTGCAGGCGGAGGCGAAGGCAGCACGAGAGTTCGCACCGGTGGACCCGGAAGGGGCGCTGCGCAACATCGACGCGGCGGCCGAGGCGCTGTCGCTCGAAGGCAAGCGGAGGTTGCTTCAAGGCTACGACGCCGACGCGCCCCGCCTCCTCATCGACAGCGCGCCCCACGCGCGCGTCGGCCGGTACACGGCGAGGTACAAGACGCGGCAAGGGGAAGTCGAAGTAGAGCGCAGCCTCTACCGCCGGAGGGGCCAGCGCAACGGCCCCACGGTGGACACCATCAGCTTGCGCGCCGGGTGCGTGGCGGACGGCTGGCTGCCCGAGGCAGCGCGCGGCATGGCCCACCTGCTGGCCAAGGGGACTTCGCGCGAGGCGGAGGGGACGGCCCGCGCCCTGGGCGTGCTGCCTTACAGCCGCAGCAGCTTCGAGCGAGTGGGGCACGCGGTAGGCAAGCTGTACGGGGAGGGGCGTGTGCGCGTGGAGGCCGCTCTCGCCGACGCGCTCGAGGTGCCAGAGGGGGCGCACAGCGTCAGCGTCAGCTTGGACCGGGTGGCCCTGCCCATGGAGGAGCCGAAGGGGCGGCCCGTGGGACGTCCTCGACGCGGCGCTGCGAAGAGGCCCGTCGACGTCGTCTGGCGCATGGCCTACGTGGCCTGTCTCACCTTCCACGACTCGAAAGGTGAGGCGCTCTCCACCCTGCGCTATGGGCGCATGCCAGCCCGGGGGGGAAAGGAACTGGCTCGGCGGCTGGCACTCGACGTGGAGGCCCTCCTGGGTCAGGTGCCCTCCATGCGCGTGGTGGTCCTCACCGACGGCGCTCCGGAGTTGCATGCGCTGCTCGACGAGGCACTCGCCACGTACGCCCCCACGGCCAAGGGCGTCGTGCGCCTGGTGGACTTCTGGCACCTCATGGAGAAACTCGGCGCGGCGGCGCTGCTGCTGGCGTCCACCGAGCAAAAGGCCGCGGCCCTGCGCGAGAAGTGGAAGCTGATGCTTCTCAACCAACCTGGTGCCGTCTGGAAGCTGGTGCAGATGCTGGACGCCTCGGGCAAGCGCGACGGCGTGCTCGGCGACGGCCGCCCCGTCCACGAGGCGCTCACCTACCTGGAGAACCACGGCGAACGCATGCACTACGCCGACGCCCGGGCCGCCGGCCTGCCTATCGGCAGCGGCAATGTGGAGGCCACCTGCAAGTCGCTCGTGGCCCTGCGCATGAAGCGCCCCGGCAGCCGCTGGAAAGAGCAGTCCGGTCAAAATGTGCTCGACCTCCGCTCCCTGGTGCTTTCCGAGCGCTGGGACGCCGCCATCGACCTCACGCTCGCCCCTCTGCGCGCTCAGGTCCACCGGGCTGCGTGCTCAGGATGAGAGCCAGACCC
>NZ_SRLW01000614.1:0-1537 GCF_006518215.1 Myxococcus sp. AB025B | reverse complement strand
CACCCCGCCCCATCCCCAACGTCCGGCTGTACATGACCAGCTTCAACCTGTTCCGCGTCAACCCCATCGGGTTGGAGACGCAGAACCGGCTGGTCATCCAGAAGCGGCTGTTCAACAGCGAGTCGGTGCTGATGCGCGACACGTTCGTCAACGCCGCGGCCCTCATCAAGGCGAACCCCGCCTCGCTGAAGGTGGGGCCGATGTTCGAGATCCAGCCGATTGCGTTGTTCAACCTGCGGCTGAGCTACGAGTACACGAACTTCCTGGGGACCATGGGGTTCCTGCAGGGGTACGCGAACCCGCTGAACGACTTCTCGGATGACGCGCTGGATGCGCGCGAGGACGCGGCCTACAGCACCAGCGGCCACCACTTCCTGGTGGAGCCGACGCTGCAGGCGAAGGTGGGCCCCATCGCGGTGCGCACCAAGTTCAGCATCGAGTACTGGAACCTGTCGCTGCGCGACGGCGAGACGACGTTCTACGACCCGATGCTCGACTCGCTGCTCGCGGGCAAGGGCTGGGTCTTCACCAACGACTCGGACGTGGTCTACCTGTCCGGCCGGTGGATGCTGGGCGCGCGCTTCAGCGGCGTGTGGCCGCAGTACACCGAGGACCAGGGTGTCTCCGACGCCTTGAAGGCGGACAACAGCCACATGCGCGCGGGCCCCGTCGTCTCCTACGCCTTCAACACGGACGAGGGCACGATGTTCAACCGCCCCACGGTGCTGGGCATGGTGGCCTGGTACCTGAAGCACCCCAGCCGTCAGGAGGCGATGCCGTACCTGCTGCTGGGCTTCTCCTTCAACTCCGACCTGATGGGCGGGCGCTAGTCCGCGTCAGGGAGGAAGGGCCGCTCCCGCGAGAGGACTTCGCGGGAGCGGTGGTGGGGCCCGGGGCTCACGAAGGCCCCGGGGTTCGAATCAGTGGTGGCTGTCCGGGCCGTGAGCGTGGCCGTGCTCCAGCTCCTCGGCCGTGGCGGCGCGGACGTCGGCCACGGTCAGCTGGAAGTGCAGCGTCTTGCCGGCGAGCGGGTGGTTGTAGTCCACCACCACGGTGTCGCCCTTGATCTCCTTCACGAGCAGGTCGACCTCGTCGCCCTCGGGGTCCGTGGCGGTGAGGATGCCGCCCTCCTGGAGCTCCAGCCCTTCGGGGAACTCGTCACGGGGGACCTCCTCGAGGCCCTCGGGGTCATGCGGCCCGTAGCCGTCCTCGGGGGGGATGACGACCGACAGGCTGTCTCCCTTCGCCTTGCCCTCCAGGGCCTTCTCCAGGCCGGGGACGACCTCCTCGTGGCCCTGCAGGTAGACGAGCGGATCTCCCGGCTCGCTCTCGTCAATGAGCTTTCCATCGCCGAGGTGAAGCTTGAAGTCGATGGAGACGACACTGTCCTTCGCGATTTTCATGGCGCCTCTCTTAGCGCAGGCCGTTGTCCAACGCTCCCATCATGTGCTCGGCCGGTCTGCGGGAGGGCATGGGAGCGGGGCCCCCCGCCCGAAACCGGACGCAAGGGCCTTCAGGGGCCGGGGCGAGGTGGGCG
>NZ_SRLW01000613.1:0-1566 GCF_006518215.1 Myxococcus sp. AB025B | reverse complement strand
GGGTGTGGATCTGATCCTGAGCAGCGAGTGAGCAGACAAGCAGGGGGACCGCCGGGTGACTGATGGTCGATGGGAGGGGAGGTTGCTGGCGGGTTGAGCCACAGGAGGACATCCGACGATGCCGAAGGTGACCATCGAAGTGCCGGAAGGATTCGAGGACAGCGTCAAGGCGCTGGAGGAGACGTTGGAACGCGCGCAAAAGGGCGTGGTGGGTGCAAGCACTGGAGACCTGGCTGCGTTCGACACCGCGTGGCAGGCGGTCAATGCGGGCGTGGAGGAGACTGAGCGGCAATTGAAGCGGAGGTTGCTTCGAGGGCTCGACGTCGATGCCGCCCGAATCCTCATCGAAGGCGAGCCCTACGCGCGCGTCGGCCGGTATGCGGCGAGGTACAAAACGCGCGCGGGGCCGGTCGAAGTAGAGCGAAGCCTCTACCGGCAGGTGGGCGTCAGGAATGGTCCCACGGTGGACAGCATCAGCGTGCAGGCCGGGTGCGTGGCCGATGGCTGGCTGCCCGAGGCGGCGCTCCCCATGGCGTACCTGCTGGCCCGGGGCACTTCGCGCGAGGCGCAAGCGACGGCGCGGCAATTGGGCGTGCTGCCCTACTGCCGCTCTTCGTTCGAGCGGATGGGCCACGAGGTGGGGGCGTTGTACGGCCACCAGCGGCCCCGTGTGGAGGCGGCGCTGGCCGAGGCCCTGCAAGCCCCCGAAGGGACGCACAGCGTGAGCGTCAGCGTGGACCGGGTGGCGGTGCCCATGGAGGAGCCGAAGAAGCGGCCCGTGGGACGGCCTCGCAAGGGCGCCCCTCAACGCCCGGTGGACGTCGTCTGGCACATGGCCTACGCCGCCTGCCTCGTCTTCCATGACGCCCAGGGCGAAGCGCTGGGGGCCGTGCGCCATGGCCGGATGCCTCATGGCGATGCCCGAGGGCTGGCGGAGCGCCTGGCCCGCGACGTCCAGGCGCTGGTTTCCAGACAGCCTTCCCTGCGCGTCGCCATCCTCACCGATGGCGCTCCCGAACTGCACGCCTTGCTGGACGAGGCCCTCGTGGCCCACGCGCCCGCGGCCACCCAGGTGGTGCGTCTGGTGGACTTCTGGCACCTGATGGAGAAGCTCGGGGCCGCGGCCCGCGTGGTCGCGGGTGAAGCGCACGCCTCCGCCCTGTGTGAGAAGTGGAAGCTCTCCTTGCTCAACACGCCCGGGGCGGTGTGGACCCTCGTCAGTGCACTCCACGCCAGCGGCAAGCGCGACGTCGTCCTCGGCGACCGCCGGCCCGTGCATGAGGCTATCTGCTACCTGGAGAACCACGGGGAGCGAATGCACTACGCCGAGGCACGAGCGCAAGGGCTGCCCATTGGCAGCGGTAACGTGGAGGCCACCTGCAAGTCTCTCGTTGCCCTGCGCATGAAGCGTCCAGGCGCCCGATGGAAGGAGGACTCCGGCCAACACGTCCTCGACCTCCGTTCCCTGGTGCTCTCGGACCGCTGGGACGCCGCCATGAACCTCACGCTCGCGCCGCAGCGTGCGGAGGTGCGGCGCGCCGCCTGATCAGGATGGGCGCCACACCC
>NZ_SRLW01000612.1:0-1614 GCF_006518215.1 Myxococcus sp. AB025B | reverse complement strand
CGTCCCCGCCGCCCGGGGACGAGGTGGCGCGGGCGCCCGCCGAGGCGCTGTCCCCTCCCCCACCCTCCGAGCCCTTGCCCCGCGTGCGCGTCTATTCGGACGGCGCCGCCAGGGGCAACCCGGGGCCCGCCGGCGCGGGCGCGGTGGTGACGGACGCCGAGGGACACGTGGTCGCCCGCCTGGGCCGTTTCCTCGGCACGCAGACGAACAACCACGCCGAGTACATGGGACTGCTGCTGGGCCTGAAGCACGCGAAGGTGCTGGGCGCGCGCGAGGTGGACGTCTACGCGGACAGCGAGCTGCTCATCCGGCAGCTGGGCGGGCAGTACCAGGTGAAGAGCGCCACGCTGCGGCCGCTGTTCGACGAGGCCAAGAAGCTCCTGTCGGGCTTCGCCCGCGTGAGGCTGCACCACATCCCGCGCGCGAAGAACGCGGACGCGGACGCCATGAGCAACCGGGCCATCGACGAGCGGATGTAGGCCGGCTCCCGGAGTGGACCGCTCTCCCAGGCCTGTTGTAAGGGGCAGGAGTCGGAGTGGTCCAGATGAACGCCGGCCACTGCAATCATGGGTGGCGGGAGGAAAGTCCGGGCTCCAGAGGGCAGGGTGCTGGCTAACGGCCAGTCGAGGCGACTCGCAGGAAAGTGCCACAGAAAACAGACCGCCCGTTCCGCGAGGGGCGGGTAAGGGTGAAACGGTGCGGTAAGAGCGCACCGCGTCCGGGGTGACTCGGACGGCTCGGTAAACCCCACCTGGAGCAAGAGCCAATAGGAGCGCGTCCCCGCTGTCCGGGGGACAGGGGTTGCCCGCCCCACGCGTTCGGGTTGCTCGCTGATGAGGCCCCTGGGCAACCAGGGCCCTAGATGAATGTTCATCGCCCGTCCCGAAAGGGGCGGGAACAGAACCCGGCTTACGGCCCACTCCGACGCTTTTCCCTCACCGCGCCACGGGCACCTGCGCGACCAGCAGGCGGTTCTTCCCGTCGTTGCGCACCGCGTCCGGGTTGGTCAGCGCCAGCCGCGTGTCCGTGCGGGGGTCCCACAGCCCCAGCCAGATGTTGAGCGCCTTCGGGTTGGCGTCCGCGGGGAGGTAGATGGAGAACTCGTCCTTCACCGTCTCGCCCGGCTTCCACTGGGACGTGGGCAGCATGCCGTTGGCCGGCTTGTGGTCCAGGTTCATCCGCTCCATCCGGCCGCCCGCGTCCTCGACGTGGACGAAGATGAGGTAGTCCTCGTCGATGGCCTGGAGCACCTTGAAGTAGAGGGTGACCTGGGCGCGCTCGCCGGGCGTCAGCCGCCCGGGTTGCACGGTGGCCGCCACCAGCT
Source organism: Myxococcus sp. AB025B (assembly GCF_006518215.1). Classification (NCBI taxonomy): domain Bacteria; kingdom Pseudomonadati; phylum Myxococcota; class Myxococcia; order Myxococcales; family Myxococcaceae; genus Myxococcus; species Myxococcus sp. AB025B. The sequence goes on along the minus strand of NZ_SRLW01000612.1, from coordinate 290 downwards.
CCACCTTGCCTCCCAGGTTCGCGCCGTTGCGCACGGAGAGCGCTGGAACCTGCGTCACCGTGGCGGCCTTGCGCTGCTCGGCGCTGGCACCACCGGGAGCCTCGACGATGCAGGCGCTGGCCAGCAGGAGAACCGACGGGAGCACGACAGTGGGGAGCTTGAGGCGCATGGCCCGCTGTTTCTACTCGGCCGGGGGCGCTGCATCCACCGGCGTGTTGGTGTATGCGGAGCCGCGCCCATGAAGACCCCCAATGCCCTCGACGCCCTGACCGCGCACTGTCTCTTATACA
>NZ_SRLW01000611.1:0-1620 GCF_006518215.1 Myxococcus sp. AB025B | reverse complement strand
CGTGAAGGCGAACACCCGCCGCCCCCGGTGACGCGCCACCTGGATGAGCAGGTGCGCCGCGGCGCCAAAGCCATACATCCCCAGCCGCGCGCCCGCGCCCGCCATGCGCAGGCTCCGATAGCCGATGAGCCCCGCGCACATCAGCGGCGCCGCGTGCGCATCATCGAGCCCTGGCGGCAGCGGGAAGCAGAACGCGTGATGCGCCAGCGTGTACTCCGCGTAGCCGCCATCCACCTGGTAGCCGGTGAAGCGGGCGAAGTCGCAGAGGTTCTCGCGCCCGGAGACGCAGAAGCGGCACTGGCCACACGTCCAGCCGAGCCAGGGGACCCCCACGCGCGTGCCCGGCTCCAGCCCCAGCACCTCGGAGCCCACCTCCGCCACGCTCGCCACGATTTCGTGTCCGGGAACCACCGGCAGCTTGGGGCGGGGCAGCTCACCGTCCACCAGGTGCAGGTCCGTGCGGCACACCGCGCAGGCCCTCACGCGCAACAGCACCTCCTGCGGCCCCGGATGGGGGATGGGCCAGCGCTCCTCGCGCAGCGGCTGTCCCGGCGCGTGCAGCGCCATCACGCGCATGGTGCCTTCCATGGGCCTGCCCCCCGGACCGCCCACCCCAGGTGAGCGCATCCGAGGGGAACATGGGGCGGGGCCTCCACGTCGGGAAGCGCCCGCCCCTCCCGCTCAAATCTGCACGCCCGCGAGGATGCCCGGCCAGGTGCGCACGATGGTGCGCCCGCTGTCGGAGACCTCCCGCCACTCCGGACCGATGCCCAGGTCCTTCCACGGGTCGCTCCCGTTCCAGGTGACGAGCGTGTTGGCGCTGACGCCGCCGAACACCGCGAAGCGCTTGGACAGCTGCCAGCCCGCCATCACCCGCAGCTGCCCGAGCACGTGGTTCGTGTCGTCGTCGAAGTCGAACAGCCGGTTGGCGTGCACGCTCGAGCCGAGCAGGTCCACGTCGAAGAAGAACCGCCCCGCGGGGATGTGCCCACCCACGCCCGCGCCCAGCGTGTAGCGCCGCCGCTCTCCGCCCATCGGCGGGTTCAGGCCCACGGTGAACAGCGTGTACAGGTGACGTCCGCCCAGCTTCACCCCCACGTTCGTGAGCGCCACGTCGCTGGCCCAAAGCTGGAGGTGCGCCTGACCGTTGCCGACGAAGCTCAGCAGGCCCACCGACTCGCCCTCCGTCTCACCCGCGAAGTTGAGCAGCCCCACCTGCGCGCCGTCCATGTGGCGCGCCACGTTCACCAGCCCCACCTGCGCGCCGTCCACGTCGCCGCCCACGTTGATGAGGGACACCTGCGCGCCGGCCAGCCTGCTCGCGTAGCTGACGCCGGACGACATCTGCAGGCCCGTCAGCTCCGAGGCCACGTTGACGCCCGCCGCCATCTGCACGCCGCGAGACACGCCGCGCGCCACGTTGGCGCCCACCGCCATCTGCAAGCCCTTGAGCGTGCCCCCCGCCAGGTTGCCGCCCACCGAGAGCTGCGCGCCCACCACGTTGGCGCCCGCCACGTTGGCACCCACGCCCAGCTGCGCGCCGTCCAGCGCCTGCGTCGCCACGTTCGCGCCCACCGTGAGCTGCGTGCCCTTCATCGTGCCGCGCACGATGTTCGCGCC
>NZ_SRLW01000610.1:0-1694 GCF_006518215.1 Myxococcus sp. AB025B | reverse complement strand
CAGGTTCGGCTCGGTGGTGGTGGGCGGGGTGCTCGCGGTGGTGATGCTCCTCTACATGCGGGGCGTGAAGCAGGAGCTGCCGCTGTTCCTGGTGGGGCTGTCCTTCGCGGCGGCGGAGGGTGGCACGCGGCTGCACCTGTCCCCGCTGCTGGTGTCGCTGGCGGCCGGTGCGCTCATCGCCAACCTGGATGAGCGAGAGGGGGAGCGCATCCACCACGCCATCCAGCGCGCGGGGCTGCCGGTGTTCGCGCTCTTCTTCGCGGCGGCGGGCGCGGGGTTGAAGCTGGACGCGTTGTTGACGGTGGGACCGGCGGCGCTGCTCCTGGTGGTGCTCCGGGGGCTGGCCATCTGGTTCGCCTGTCGACGCTTCGCCCCCACGGATGACCCGCGGCTGAAGGAGTACCTGTGGATGGGGCTCATCTCGCAGGCGGGCGTGACGTTCGGCCTGGCGGCGCTGGTGTCGCGCACGTTCCCGACCTTCGGGCCCCAGGTGGAGGTGCTCATCGTCGCGATGATCACCGCGCACGAGCTGGTGGGGCCGGTGTTGACGCGACGTGCACTGACGGCCAGTGGCGAAGTCAGGACGGACGAGGCACAGGGAACCGCGTAGGCTCCAGGGCCGCACGCAGGAGGGACACACGAATCATGGCCGCACCCATCCTCGAGGTGGACATGGAGCACCCGTCGCCGCGCCACATCCAGCGCGCGGTGGAGGTGCTCGAGCGCGGCGGGCTCATCGCCTACCCGACGGACACGTACTACGGCATGGGCTGTGACCTGGGCTCGAAGAAGGCCATCGAGCGGCTCTACCAGCTCAAGGGACGTGACAAGAAGAAGCCCCTGTCCTTCCTCTGCCCGGACCTGTCGGACGTCGCCCATTACGCTCACGTCAGCAATTTCGCGTACCGGACGATGAAGGGGCTCACTCCAGGTGCGTTCACCTTCATCCTGGAGGCGACGCGGCTGGTGCCCGATTTGATGATGTCGAAGCAGAAGCAGGTCGGCATCCGGGTCCCGGATGCCCCCCTGGCGCGCGAGCTGACGCGTGCACTCGGGCGCCCCCTGGTGACGACGTCGGTGAGCAATACGGACGGTGAGCCGCTCACGGACGCGCGGGAGATCAAGGACGCGTTCGGCCATGGCCTGGAGCTCATCCTCGACGGAGGCGTGACATTGAACGAACCGTCGACAGTGGTTTCACTCATCGGCGACACGCTTGAAATCCTCCGGCAGGGCAAGGGTAGGCTGGAGGACTGAAACTCGAACAAGAGGGGGGCCGCCGTGGAATCAGGGGCCGCGGAGCCAACGCGAACGGACATGCCGCAGCAGGTTCCGTCGCTGATGAGGTTGCTGTTGCTGCTGTTGTTCCGTCCGGTGGACCTGCACTACAGGCTCCGGGCGGCGGGAATCCTCGCGCCCGGGGGGCGCATCGGCCAGCTGTGGCGTGAGCAGGCCAATGGCGGCCGGGCCGCGGGGCTCTACGTCCGGCGGATGTTGTTGATGCTGGTGGTGGGCTCGCCGCTGGTGACGGGGCTGCTGGGGCTGGGGCTGTACTGCGCCGGCATTCCACTTCGCGGCGGCTGGGCGGTGTCCGCGTTGTGTTGTTCGGCCGTGGGTCTGGCCCTCGCGCAGGTGTCGGGGCTCGCGGCCGGGGTGATGTTGGGCTCCTTGGCGAGCCTGTCCATGCTGGTGGG
>NZ_SRLW01000060.1:0-39556 GCF_006518215.1 Myxococcus sp. AB025B | reverse complement strand
GAGGAGGGGGAGCTGGCGGGCGCCATCCAGACCTTCACGGACCGCACCGAGTCGGCGAACAAGACCAAGGCGCTGGAGAGCGCGTACGGGGAGCTGCGCCGGCTGCAGGGGCGGCTGTTGCAGCGCACGCGTCAGCAGGCGCTGGGGCAGCTGGCGGGTGGAGCGGCGCACGCGCTCAACAACTTCCTCAACGTGCTGCGGCTGCGAATCACGCTGTTGCAGCGCGAGTACAAGCCCGAGCACCTGGACGCGCTCGACAAGACGGTGCAGCAGATTGGCGAGCTGGTGGCGCGGCTGCAGGAGTTCAACGTCCAGCGCACCGAGGAGCGGCCCGTCGACGTGAAGGTGGACCAGACGGTGCGCGAGTCGCTGGAGCTGGCGCGCGGCGAGCTGGAGCAGCGTGAGCACCCGGTGTACGTGGAGCTGGACCTGCACGACCCGGGGGCGGTGCGCGCGGACGCGGCCTTCTTCCGCGAGCTGGTGGTGAACCTGCTGCTGGCGGCCAGAGACAGGATGGAGGAGGGCGGGCACCTGAAGGTGACGACGCGGGAGGAGAGCCCCTCGTGGCTCACGTTGCGCATCCAGGACCAGGGCCCGTCGTATGCGTCGGAGGAGCTGTCGCACCTGTTCGACCCGCTCCGGAGGGACCCGGGCGCGCCGCAGCTGTCCTTGTACCTGGCGGTGGCGCGCGCGCAGGTGCAGCGCTGGGGCGGGGAGCTGACGGCGGAGAACGTCTCGTCGGGGAGCGGCGCGGCCTTCGTGGTGCGGCTGCCCCGGGTGCGCGCGCAGTCGCCCCGTGAGCCCACGCCGCCGCCGGAGAGCGTGACGCGGCCCCCGGTGTCGGCGCCCCGGCGCTTCCAGCAGACGCGGCGCGTGCTGGTGGTGGACGACGATTTGGACAACGCGCGGATGATGGCCGAGGTCCTGGGCGAGGAGGGCTACGAGGTGCAGGTGGCCCACGACCCCACCGTGGCGTTGGGCATGTGGGATCGGCGCCGCTATGACGCGGCCCTGCTGGACGCGGTGATGCCGGAGATGAGCGGCTGGGAGCTGGCGCGCGAGCTGCGCGAGAAGTCACCCCAGGCGCTGCTCGCCATCGTCACGGGCATGGACGTGCGCGGACAGAACCGGGCCAACCTGGCCCTGGTGGACGCGGTGTTCCGCAAGCCCATCGACGTGGGCGCGCTGGATGACTTCCTCGCGCAGACGGACGGTGGGGAGGATGAGGAGGACACGTCGTCGGACGAGGAGGCTCCCGCCAGTCCGGGGCCGGATTCACAGCACTAGCGTCCTGCTGTGACTGTTCCGCGGTGGAGCACCGACAGGGGCCGCCGTCGGCCCTCCACCGCGGCCTTCACCTCGCGCCGTCATGCGTCAAGCCAGGACGGGCATGGTGCCCGCAGGACCTTCTACCCACCATCCAACATCAGGGCATGTGAGTGTTTCCTGGTGGGTTGTTTGTCCATTCCGCCGGTGGACATTCCCTGGCGTCGCGGAGTGTTTGTCTGGCGTTGGGTTTGCGGGCGCGGTGCGGGGTGGTTCTTGAATCGGGCCCGGGCGTCTAGAGTCGCGGGCGTGAGCTTCTTGCTGGAAGTGGAGCGCATCCGCCGCAAGGTGGAGGCGGGTGAGGTCCTGAGTGACGCGGAGCTGGAGGTGCTGCGCGCGCGGGTGAGGGATGAGGACGGGCCGACGCCGCGCCTGGCGGTGGCGCATGCCCTCATCAACGCGGGCGCGGAGCGTGAGGCCCTGCCGCTCCTGGAGGCCCTGCGGCGGGACTTTCCCCAGCACGTCCCGGTGCAGTTGGGGCTCGCCCGGGCGCTCCTGGGGTTGGAGCGGCACGGAGACGCGGAGGCGCTGCTGCGACAGGTGCGCGCGCGGGAGCCGGACGACCCGGAGGTCCTCAAGGTGCTGGCCGTGCTGGCCCTGCGCAGGGGCGAGATGGACAAGGTCCAGGCCTACGTGAAGGACGCGCTGGCGAGGGATCCGTTCGACGCGGAGGCGCGGCTGTTGAAGGAGGAACTGGAGGCCGCGGACCTACCTCCGCCGCCGGTGCCCCAGGAGCAGGTGCTCCGGCCGGAGTTCACCGCCGCGCTGGCGGGGGCGCTCACCCGGGCGCGCGTGGCGTTCCGTCGACAGGGCAAGGACCTGCTGGTGAAGCTGGCCTCGGGCGGAGTGGGGCGCGTGGACCTGGGCTCGCTGTACGCGGCCTATCAGGAGGCGCCGGGCACGCAGGGGCTGGCGGCCTATGTCGAGGCGCTGGCGGCGCGGCTGGGCGGACTGGACTCGGGGCTCGGGGCGTCGGATGCGGCGTCGCTGGAGGCGAGGCTTCGGCCCGTGCTTCGGCCGGCGGACTTCGCGGCGAAGGCGGTGGGGGCGCTGCACCGTGAGGGGCCCGCGGGGCTCTCGGTCTTCTATGTGCTGGAGGACGCGGACTTCGTGCGCTACCTGCCGGAGTCGGCGCTGAAGGACTCGGGCCTGACGGTGGAGGCGGTGGACGCGGCGGCGTGGAGGAACCTGGAGCCCGCGCCCGTGAAGCCCGTCATCATCGACCGGGGCGAGGTGCGGCTGGCGGAGGGCTTCTCGGGCCTGTGGGCGGTGGCTGGCGGGGATGGGCTCGACGGCGCACGGATGCTCACGGCGGGGCAGCGACGGTTGCTCATGGAGCAGGTGGGCGAAGGCGCGCTGTACGTGTCCCTGGTGCGGCGCGAGATGACGCTCGTCGCCAGGGCCTCGGATGCTTCGGCCCGAGGTGTGCTCGCGGAGCTCTTGCCGACCTCCGAGGGAATCGCGGGGCTGTTCCTGCTGACCGAGGAAGGGCTCTCCGCTGCTCCTGGACTCGAGGAGGGGCGTTCATGAGTGCGCCCTCCCCGGAGTGGGTCTCCGCCCTGCGGACGATGCGGAGGCTGTTCGAGCATGAGCCCACGGACAAGAAGAGCCTTGGACCCTGGGAGGACGAGGCCATCGCCCTGATGAAGCGACTGCGCTCCGTCCAGGACTCCTTCGACCTGGAGGAGATTGTCTGGCACTACCTCATCGACGCGGACATCCGTGTGAAGGACGAAGGGTACGCGCGAGTTCAACGAAAAGGATTCGAGAGCTGGCTGAAGGACGCTGAGCGCGACCTGCCGCCAGAGTGACCCGAGCGCGAAGCCTCAAGGCTCGGAAGTCCGTCGTTCGGTGAATGGCGTGGGTGGGGCGAAGTGCCAGCCGCCTCACCCCGCGGTGGCGGACATCGGCAACCGCTCCACGAACAACACCTCGCGATAGCCCACGGTGACGAGCAGCGCGCGCAGCGCCCGCTCGGCGGAGTCACGCGCCCGCTGCTGCAGTCGCGTGTCCGCGCGCACCTCCCGCTCGAACGCGAGCCGCGCCTTCTCCAGCAACTGCGCCGTCTGATCGCTGTCCAGGTTGGAGTCGATGACCTCCGTCTCCCCCGGCCGCAGCGCCACCCGCACATCGATGGGCGGCATCACCACGTACACCTTCGTCCCCGCCACGTGCAGGTTCGACGGACCGAACCGCTGGAAGTCGAACCCCAGGTACGCATCCGCGAACACGATGGCGCGGCCGTGCGGATTCTGGATTGCGTGCCGCGCCCAGTTCATCACGTCCTTCCACAAGGCATCCGTCACCTGCGGCTCGGGCGTGAAGGACACCTTCTTGTAGAGCGCGACCTCCAGCGTCTCCAGCCGCGCCACCTCGCGCATCTGGCTCACCACGGACGCGGTGTCCGGCGGAGCGGGGATGCGGGGCCTGAGCAGCCAGCCGGCCCCCAGGGCTCCGGCCGCGATGCCCAGCAGGACGGCGAGGATTCGCGTGAGGTGCGTCATCATGGCCCCCGAGTTTATCCCCTTCCGCGCCGCCCGCGTCTGGGGCACGGTGCGCCCAGGTGGAGTCGGCACGCTGCTGGAAGGAGCACGTGTGGAGTTGTCGGTCCAGGAAGTGGAGGCGCTGGGCGCGCGGGGGTATTTCACGCGCCCGGCTTTCCTCGGGGATGCAGCAGCCCTCGCGGCGCGGGCAGAAGCGCTGGCGAGGGCGGAATCTGGAGTACTTCATGCCGCGGGCATCCGGAGAGGCGCGGACCGGACGCTCGACACCCGCGTGAGGGGAGACCTCATCGGCTGGGTGACGCCTGAGCCCGACACGGCGCTCGGCGCCCTCTGGCGACAGTTCGAACAGCTCGGCCAGGCGCTCTCGGCGGGCGCGTACCTGGGCCTGGGACGCTTCGACCTCCAGCTCGCCTGCTATCCCGGCGGCGGAGCGCACTACTCACGCCACTTCGACGCTTTCCCCGGCAAGTCCAACCGCAGGGCCACGGCCATCTGGTACGCCAACCCGGACTGGCACGCCGAGCACGGAGGCCTGCTCCGCCTGCACCCCGAGGGAGAGTCCCCCGTGGACGTGCCGCCGAGGCTCGACACCCTGGTCGTCTTCCTGAGCGAGCGCATCGAGCACGAGGTGCTGCCCACCCACGCCCACCGACTCGCGCTCACCGCCTGGTTCTACGGCCGCGACGCGGGGTGACTCACAAGGGCGGCGCGAGCAGCACGACGGAGTAGCCCACCGCCGTGCGTGTGCCCGGGTTCTCGTACGAGTGCTTCTGGTCCCCCCGGAAGACGACCACGTCCCCGGGCTTGAGCAGGAAGCGCTCGCCGCTGGCCACCAGCACCAGCTCGCCCGACTCACAGGCCAGGTACTCACGTGTGCCCGGCGTATGGGGCACGCCGGTGATTCGCACGCCCGAGGGCAGCTCCACCCGGTCGAACTCCATGCCCGGCAGCGGGTCCGGCAGCAGCTTGCGCAGCTGCCCCGCGCCCCGCACACGCGTCGTCAGGCTGTCACGCGGGTAGTGCCTCGCGCTGGCCCGAGGCTTCGCCACCAACTCCTCCAGGGACACCTGGAGCGCGGAGGCCACGCGGTGCAGCACGGACAGGGTGGGGTTGGACGTCCCCGATTCCAGATTCGCCCACGTGGCCCGGGGCACTCCCGCGAGCTTCGACAACTGGGCCTGCGTGGCGCCTCGCGTCTCGCGCAGCGTCCGGATGTTGCGGGCGAGCCGGCTCGGCAGGTCCTCTTCTTCCAGGGGCATGGGATGGCAATCTGCCAAAGGATTGGCGTGGACGCCATTTCATCAACGTCCCTTGGCTATCCCTCCCGGCAAGGAGGACATCCGAATGGACTTGAAGGGAAAGGCAGTCCTGGTGACGGGCGCGAGCCAGGGGCTGGGCAAGGCCCTGATGGGCCACTTCGCGCGTCGGGGCGCGCGGGTGGTGGGCGTGGCCCGGCACGCGCAACCGATGGAGGCCGTGGCCGAGTCCCTGCGCGCAGAGGGACTGGAGGCGCACGGGCTCGCCTATGACGTGGGCGACAAGGAGTCCATCTACCGGCTGGTGGGCGTGGCCGCGTCGCTGGTGGGGCCCGTGGACGTGCTGGTGCACAACGCGAGCACGCTGGGGCCCACGCCGCTGCCGCTGTTGCTCGACACCTCGTGCGAGGACCTGCAGCGCGTGCTCGAGGTCAACCTGGTGGGCCCCTTCCGGCTCTCCAAGGCGGTGGTGGGCAACATGGTGGTACGAGGGGGCGGGCTGGTGGTGACCATCACCTCCGACGCGGCGGTGGCGTCCTATCCGCGCTGGGGCGCCTACAGCGTGTCCAAGAGCGCGCTGGAGCACCTGGGCCGCATCTGGGCCGCGGAGCTGGAGGGCACGGGGGTGCACTTCCTCAACGTGGACCCAGGCGAGATGGACACACGCATGCACGCCGACGCGATACCGGACGCGGACCGCTCCACGCTCGCCCGCCCCGAGGACGTGGCCGCCCGAATCGTCACGCTCGTGGAGCGCCCGCTTCCACTCAGTGGCTCCCGCCTGGAGGCCGCGCGCCTGGAGGCCGCATGAAGCCCGCGCGCTGGCCTGGAGACCACCCGGAGGAAGGGCGGCTGTTGCACGTGGAGCCCCGAGCGCGCCGCTTCCAGGACGCTCACTTGAGGGAGCTGCCCTCGCTGCTGCGTGAGAAGGACCTGCTGGTGGTGAACGACGCGGCCACGTTCCCCGCGTCGCTGCAGGGGCGCACGGCGGCCGCGGAGCGCATCGAGCTGCGCCTGCTGTCGCACGAGCCGGACGGCACGTGGCTCGCCGTGCTCTTCGGCGCGGGGGACTGGCGCAAGCGCACCGAGGACCGCCCCTCGCCGCCCGTGCTCGAGGCCGGGACACGCTTCACCGTCGTGGGCCTGTCCGCGCGGGTGGTGGAGGTGCTGCCGCCCTCGCCGCGCCTGTTGCGCGTGGCCTTCGAGGACGACGGCGCCGAGCTCTGGTCCGCGCTCTACCAGGGCGGCCGCCCCGTGCAGTACGCGCACACCCTGGCGCCCCTGTCCCTGTGGCACGTGCAGACGGGCTATGGCGCCAGGCCCTGGGCCGTGGAGGCGCCCTCGGCGGGATTGCCCCTCACCTGGAACCTGCTGCTCGCCCTGCGCCGTCGCGGCGTGCGGCTCGCGTCACTCACCCACGCGGCGGGCCTGTCCTCCACCGGGGACGCGGTGCTGGACGCGGCGCTGCCCCGGCCCGAGCGCTCGGACATCCCCGCCGTCACCGTGGCCCAGGTGGAGGCCACGCGCGCGGAGGGAGGACGCGTCGTCGCGGTGGGCACCACGGTGGTGCGCGCGCTGGAGGGCAGGGCGGCGATGAATGGCGGAAGGCTCGTGGCGGGGGAGTCGGTCACAGACCTCCTCCTCGGGCCGGGCTTCGTGCCGCGCGTGGTGGACGGCTTGCTCACCGGCATGCACGAGCCGGGCACCAGCCACCACGCGCTGCTCCAGGCCTTCGCCCCACTGTCCCTGCTCGGAGACGTGGCCGCGCACGCGGAGGCGAAGGGCTACCTGGGACACGAGTTCGGGGACTCGTGCCTCATCCTGGACTCGTGAGGTCCCAGGCTCACTGGAGCTGCGAGGGCTCCAGCTCCACCTTCACCCAGCCGGGCTTGCGCAGGTCGAAGTTGCGGTAGGCGTCCAGCGCGCTGGCCATGGGCTCCACGTGCGAGAGGATGGCCGTGGGGTCCACCTCGCCGGTGCGCACCAGCTCCAGCAGCCGGGGGATGTACTTGCGGTGGTTGCAGTTGCCCATGCGCAGGGTGAGGTTCTTGTTCATCGCCGCGCCGATGGGGAACGTGCGCACCTGCTGCGGGTAGACGCCGATGATGGACAGCGTGCCCGCCTTGGCCAGGCCCTCCACCGCCCACTGGAGCACCTGCGCGGGCGCGTCGCCGGGCACCCAGTTGTCGCCGTCCGGGTTCGTCTTGGGCGCGGCCTCCTTCACCTCGCGCTTGTGCTCCGCCTTCTGCGCGTGGGCCTCCTTCGCCGCGGGGCCCGCGTGCGCGTGCACCGCGTCCACGCCCACCGCGTCGATGGCCCGGTCCACGCCGATGCCGTTCGTCAGGCGCAAGAGCGTCGCCACCGGCTCCTCTTCATCGAAGTGGATGACCTCCGCGCCTTGCGCTCGCGCCAGCTCCAGCCGGTCCTCGTGGCAGTCGATGGCGAAGACGCGGCCGGCGCCGAGGAGCTTCGCGCTGACGATGGCGAACAACCCCACCGGGCCGCAGCCGAACACCGCCACGGTGTCGCCCGGCTTGATTTCCGCCAGCTCCGCGCCGAAGTAGCCCGTGGGGAAGATGTCGGAGACGAGGATGGCCTGCTCGTCGGTGACGCCGTCCGGAATGCGCACCAGCCCCGCGTTGGCGAAGGGCACGCGCACCTTCTCCGCCTGCATGCCGTGGAAGGGGCCCGTCGGCGCGGGGCCTCCGAAGAAGGCCGTGCCCGCGGCGGCGCCGTTGGGGTTCGCGTCGTTGCACTGCGAATGGTAGCCCGCGCGGCAGTACACGCAGTTGCCGCAGGCGATGGTGGACGGGATGACCACGCGGTCGCCCACGTTGAAGTTGCGCACGTCGTCGCCGAGCGCCTCGATGTAGCCCACGCCCTCGTGGCCCAGGATGGTGCCCGGCTTCATCCCCGGCATCGTCCCGCGAATCATGTGCAGGTCCGTGCCACAGATGGCGCTCGCCGACAGCTTGACGATGGCGTCCGTGGGCTTCTCCAGCCGGGGCTCCTCCACGTCGTCGAGCCGGATGTCCCCAATCCCATGGAATACGATGGCCTTCATCGGACTGCTCCTTCCCCCGCCGGGGGCCCGTGTCTGGAAAGACGAAAGGGCCCGCCCGCGGACGGACCCACACGCCTTGCAGCGTGGGCATCCGTCCGGGTGGGGGCAAAGCGCGCACAGCCTCCTCTTCCGGCCAGCGGCCGGGGGGCCGTGCGTCAGCGCCCCGCGGTGTGGTGCACGTGGAAGGTGAGCTTGCGGCCGAAGACGCGGCGGAAGGGCGCCACCTCGCGCTCCGCGTTCCACAGCTCCAGGTCCACCGGCTGACGCGCGTGCAGGTGCAGCGCCACGCCGTCGCGCCCGTTGGTGGCGCGGAAGTCCTTGATGGGCTGGTGATGGCTGTGGTCCAGCGAGTTGGCCACGCGCAGCAGGGTGGCGAGCTTGCGCACGGTGCGGGCCTCGGTGGGTGTCAGTCCCGCCATGCCCGAGTGGGCCAGCTCCGGAGGGCTCCTGCGGTGGTAGCGCGCCACGCGGGCCACCAGTTCCCGCTCGCGGTCCGACAGGCCCGGGATGTCCGCGTGCCGGATGAGGTAGTACGTGTGCTTGTGGTGCCGCTCGTAGTTCACCGCGTGGCCGATGTCGTGCAGCAGCGCGGCCGTCTCCAGATACGGGCGCACCGACAGCGGCAGCTGGTGCAGGGCGGCCAGGTCGTCGAAGAGCCGCAGCGCCAGCCGCGTCACCTGCTTCGCGTGCTTCTCGTCGAAGAAGAAGCGCTGGCCCATGGCGATGGCCGCGTCCGACAGGCTGTGGTCGTCGGCCAGGTGGTGCGCCTCCTGGCGGTAGAGCAGGTCCACCAGGATGCCGTCGCGCAGGCCGCGGTTGACGACGCTGACGGACTCCACGCCCAGGTACTTCGCCACGCCCTCGAGGATGACGGCGCCGGAGACGATGATGTCCGCGCGCTTGGGGTCGAAGCGCTTCCTGCGCCGCTCCACCGGCATCTGCGCCAGCGTCTCCACCGTCTGCGTGAGCTGGCGCACGGTGGCGTTGCCGCTGTTCTCCGCCGCGGCGAAGGACACCACCGCGTTGATGGTGCCCGACGAGCCGAGCGCCACCCGGGGCAGGTGCGGCAGCTTGGGCGGCAGCGTCTTGCCCAGCACCTCCGACACGAAGCCGCGCATCAGCCGCAGCTGCTTCGTCGTCACCGTGCGCGACGCGTCGAACACCTCCGTGAGCCGCACCGAGCCCAGCCCCAGGCTCCACAGGTTGTCGGGCCGCTCGCCCACGGCGGTGGCCACCTCCGTGCTGCCCCCGCCGATGTCGATGAGCAGCGAGCGGGTGCCCGGCGGCTTGCGGTGCAGCACGCCCAGGCAGATGAGGCGCGCCTCCTCCTTGCCGCTGACGACCTCCAGGTTGAGGCCCGACTCCTCGCGCACGCGGCGGACGATGTCCGGGGCGTTGCGCGCCTCGCGCAGGGCGCTGGTGGCCACCGCGCGCACCTGCGCCTTGTGGCGGCGGCACAGGGCCGAGTACCGGCGCAGCGTGGACAAGAGCCGCTGGGCCGTGGCCTCCGGCATGGTGCCCGTGGCGAAGACGCCCTCACCGGGACGGATGGGGTCTCGCTCCTGGTGCAGCGTCTCGAGCGCCCCGTCGGCATCCGGCCGGGCGAGCTCCAAGCGGACGGCGTTCGTCCCCACGTCGATGGCGGCGAGTACGGGCTGGAGGGGGTGGCGTCTTGGCATGGTCGGGCGTCGGGGCAGTGTAGAGCCCCCGGACGCCCCGCGCAGCACGTCATCGACGGGAGCGGCCACCCGGTGGAGCGCTCCCCACGGCCCGTGTGACGTCCTCGTGACGCCCGGGGGCCTTCAGCGCTTGCGACGCCGGCCGATGAAGCTGGCGAAGCGCTCCGCGAAGCGCGCCACCGCCAGGCCCACGACGTCCAGCAGCCACCGCTGCAGCCCCGAGCGGCCGCACTGGTCGAGCAGCACGTGCCGGGACAGCGCCACGTGCTTCTCCAGCCACAGCGCCGCCTGCGCCGCCACGCCGGGCTCCTCGACCTCCACCAGCGTCTCCAGATTCACCAGCGAGAGCGGGTCCAGGTTGAAGCTGCCCACGAGCAGCGTCTGCCCATCCACCACCGCCGCCTTGGCGTGCAGCGTGGACGCGGTCCACTCGTGGATGCTCACGCCCGCGCGCAGGAAGGTGCCGTACAGCCGCATGGTGGCGGCCCTCGCGAAGATGACGTCGCTGCGGCCCGCGAGCAGCAGCGACACCCTCACGCCCCGGCGCGCCGCGCGCGTCAGCGCCCGCACGAAGGCCGCGTCGGGCAGGAAGTACGCGTGGGCGAGCAGCACCTCGTGCTTCGCGCCGTCGATGGCGGACAGGTAGCGCTTGCGCAGCCGGTGGCCTTGCGCGAAGCCGGACAGGAACAGGCGCACCTGGCCGGACGTCAGCGCCGCCGCGCCCGCGGTGAGCTTCTCGCCGAGCTGCCGGCAGATGTCGCCTCGCAGCTCCACCGCCAGGTCCGCCCACCCGGGCACGTCCCCCTTCGCCGCATACGCATCCCCGATGTTGATGCCACCCAGGAACGCCACCGTGTCGTCGACGAGCAATATCTTGCGGTGGTTGCGCCACGAGCGCCCCAGGCACAGCGACGTGAGCGGGTTGTACACCCGCACCTTCGCGCCCGCGGCCCGCAGCGTCTGGGTGAGGTACGTGCTGTTGCCGATGCTGCCCCAGCCGTCCACCACCACCTTCACCGACACGCCCCGCTTCGCCGCGGCGACGAGCGCGTCCACGAAGAGCGCGCCCACGCCCTCGCGCTCGAAGGTGTAGACCTCCAGGTGGATGCGGTGCCGGGCGAAGGAGATGGCCTCCAGCATCCGGGGGTACGCCTCCGTCCCGCCATCCAGCAGCGTGCACCGCTCATCCTCCCGCTGCGGAGCGAGCGCTCCGGGGACGAGGGCGGGGACATGCGATGGGAGGACGGCGGCTTCGGGACGCATCACCCGGCCACCCTACAACTCTCCCGGGCCCAAGGGGACGGGCCCCGGGTGGAGCCAGGGGACTTCACCCGTCGTGCTTGCGCGCTCCCTTGCCCTTCCCCTTGTGACGGCACTCGTCGCCGTCCCAGTACTGACTCGGGTGGCATTGCTTGCTGTTGCGCTTGGACTTCTTCGACCTGGACGGACGGTGGTCGTGGTGCACGTCCCGGTGGACGATGCAGCCGCCGAACATGCAGAGGGCGAGGAGGGGGGCGAGCAGACGCAGTGTCATGGTGTCGAGGGGGGAAAGCGGGGGGCCTGTGGTCCCGGACCCGGCGGGCGTCGAAGCGGCCACGTGAGACATCGACGGTGCGCGTCCACTTCTGTACCCTTCGCCCGTGCCTGCCGCGGAAAGAAGCGTGCGTCATCGCAAGATTGGCGCGTATCGAGTGCTCGGAGAGCTGGGCCGAGGTGGGATGGCCGTCGTGTATCGCGGCCTCCACGAGATGATTCAGCGCGAGGTGGCCATCAAGGAATTGCTGCCCGAGGGCAAGCGAGACCGCGAGACCCTGTCCCGCTTCCGTCGGGAGTCGCTCGCGCTGGCCGCCTTCCGTCACCAGAACATCGTCACGCTCTACGACCTGGTGGAGAAGAACGACAGCCTGTTCATGGTGATGGAGCTGGTGGACGGGCCCACCCTGCACACGCTCATCAAGGAGGGGCCGCTGCCTCCGGACGTCACGGGCGTCATCGCCGCGCGCATCGCCAGCGCGCTGGACCACGCGCACTTCCGGCACATCATCCACCGCGACCTGAAGCCCGCCAACGTCATGCTCACCAAGTCCGGTGACGTGAAGCTGATGGACTTCGGCATCGCCAAGGACGTGGGCCTGGAGGCCCTCACCCAGGCGGGCATGGCCGTGGGCACCCCGTCGTACATGTCCCCGGAGCAGGTGACGGGCGCGCCGCTGGATGGCCGCACCGACCTCTTCTCGCTGGGCGTGCTGCTCTACGAGGCCCTCTCCGGCGCCCGGCCCTTCCACGGCAAGACGGCGGGCGAGGTCTTCGCGCGCATCCGCGACGGCAAGTACACGCCGCTGAACAAGGTGGCCCCCAACGTGCCCACGCCCCTGGTGCGCATCATCCAGCGCGCCATGGAGGTGAAGCCCGAGGACCGCTTCCCGGACGCCGCCGCCATGCGCCGCGAGCTGGACGTGTTCCTCGCCCAGGAGGTCCAGGTGTCGCACGCGGGGCTGCTCGTCGCCTTCCTGCGCCACCGCCAGAAGCTCACCGAGACGGAGGCGCAGCAGCTCTTGCGGCCCCAGGAGCTGGACGCGGCGGCGGAGGTCTTCGACACCTCACGCACTCGCTCCGGCGGCAAGCTCAAGTGGGCGTTGGCCGCGCTGGCGCTGGCGTCCGCCGCGGGCACCGGGCTCTACTTCACCCAGGCGCAGTGGGCGCCGCTCGTCCAGCAGCTCACGCGCTGACGAGGACAGGAGGCAGTCATGGGACGCATCGTCACCTTCGTGCTGGGCTTTGGAGTCCTCGTCGCCGCCGCGTGGTACGTCCTGCAGCGGCCGGCCAGGACGGACCCCGAGGCCGCCGCCGCGCGGCGTCTGGAGAACGTGCACAAGGCCGCTGATCGCGTGGAGACGGACCTCAACAAGAAGGCCGACGCCATCTTCGACAAGGTGGAGTAGGCCCCAGGCGTCCGGAGGGACGGCGCCTCACGGCGACCGTCCACCCCGCCGGGTGCGCCTCAAGCCTTCTTCTTCTCGTGCGTCACGGTGACGATGGTGCCGATGCCACCGCGCACGAACCAGTCACCGACCACCGTCAGCTTGCGCGGCTGGATGGCCTTGATGATGTCCTCGGCGATGGTGTTGGTGACCTTCTCGTGGAAGGCCCCCTCGTTGCGGTACGCCCACATGTAGAGCTTCAGGCTCTTGAGCTCGATGCAGCTCTGGTCGGGGACGTACGTGATCTTGAACCGGGCGAAGTCCGGCTGCCCCGTGAGCGGGCAGAGGCAGGTGAACTCCGGGACGTCGAACGCGATTTCGTAGTCGCGCTCGGGCGCCGGGTTGGGGAAGGTCTGCAGGTCCTTGGTCGGCTGCGAAGGCATGGCGCTGTCGTCTAGCACACCATCGCTACGTGTCATCCACGACGTGGAGTGGGGCCTTTCGGGAGGCCCTCCGGGGGTTCTGTCGAGCCCTCAACGCGGCACCCGTCCACCAGCGGGGAAAGCGGGGGGGCCCTCGGTTGCGCCTTCGCCGCGGGGTTCATAATCCCGGGAAGGCCCCCGCCACCTTCCCGAGCACATGACGCTTCCCCCTGACGTCGAAGAAGCCTTCTCGTGTCTCCCCCAGGCCCTGGTGCGCGTCGGTCCCGACCTGTGCGTCCAGTGGTGTGAGGCGGGCTTCGCCCGCAAGACGGGCCTGGCGCTGAGTCCCGGCCACAGCCTCCTGTCCGCGCTGGAGCAGGGCCGGAGCCTGGAGGCGATAGAGCTGGCCGTGCGCGAGGGCCGCGCCCACACCGGCCATGTCATCACCCGCGAGCTGCACCAGGTGCGCGTGCAGGTGAAGCCGGGCCGCGAGGAGGAGGTGCCCGGCGCCTGGCTGGTGGTGGAGCCCTCCGGCGTGGATGACGACGGGGCCTTCTCGCTGGCGGTGCGCGAGATTGCCCGCGCCGTGGGCGAGTCGCTGGAGGTGGACAGCGTCTGCGCGGCCGCGGTGGTGGCGCTGGTGAGGTGTGCCCAGGTGCGCCGCGCGGAGGTGTACCTCTGCGAGGAGGACGGCACGGAACTGCGCCGCTCGGCGGTGTCGGACCTGGCGGGGACGGAGTCGCCGGAGGACTCGTTCGACCCGTCGGAGGACCCGTTCCACCAGGCGCTGGCCCTGCGCCAGGCGCAACTGGGCATCCAGCGCGGGTATGGGGACTCGCTGGGCTCCATCTTCGCGGCGGTGCCGCTGTGCGCGCCCCGGCGCACGGTGGGGCTGCTCTTGCTCTACAAGGAGCAGGGCACGTCCTTCTCCGCGAGGGAGCTGGAGCTGTGGACGGCGGCGGCCAACCAGCTCGCGGTGGCGGTGGAGAACGCGCGGCTCTTGAGGGAGGCGAAGGCGGCGCTCCAGGTGCGCGAGGAGTTCATGTCCATCGCGAGCCACGAGCTGAAGACGCCGCTCACGCCGCTGAAGCTGGGCCTGTACACGATGGAGCGCCGGCTCACGCTGGGGCAGCCGCTGGAGCTGTCCACGGTGCTGAAGTCCAAGCGCCAGGTCGAGCGGCTGGTGGGCCTGGTGGACGACCTCTTGGACGCGTCGAGGCTGGACGCGGGGCGGCTGGCGCTGGACCTGGCGCCGCTGGAGCTGGGGCAGCTGGTGGCGGAGGTGGTGGACCACTTCCGCGCGGCCTTCGAGCGCCCGTTCGCGGTGGAGGTGCCTCGCGAGCGGGTGTGGGTGCGAGGCGACAGGGACAGGCTGGAGCAGGTGCTGGTGAACCTGCTGGAGAACGCGCACAAGTACAGCCCGCCCGGGGAGCCCATCGTGGTGCGGGTGGAGAAGCTGGCAAGCGAGTCGCGCATCCACGTGCAGGACCACGGCATCGGGATTCCGGGCGCGGACCAGTCGCAGGTGTTCCAGCGCTTCTACCGGGCGCGCAACGTGTCGCACCGCAACTTCGGGGGCCTGGGGCTGGGGTTGTTCATCAGCCACTCCATCGCGAGGCTGCACGGGGGCGGGCTGACGCTGGCGAGCGCCGAGGGGCATGGGAGCACCTTCACCGTGAGCCTGCCGCGCATGCCGGCGCACGAGGTGAAGATGTTGCCCCGGCGGGTGCTGCTCCTGGACGAGGACTCGGCGCAGGAGGCGATGGCCGAGCGCGTGCTGTGCGCGGAGGGCTTCGAGGTGCTCACGGCGAGGGACGGGGCGGAGGCGCTCCGGCGGGCCACGCACCTGCCGGTGGACCTCATCGTGCTGTCCACCTCCGCGACGCATGGACAGGCGGGGGTGTTCCTGGAGACGTTCGCCACGCTGCCGCGCGCGCGTCCGGTGCCGATTCTGCTGGCCGGGGACGCGAGGCCGTGGTGGGCACAGGAGGAGACGTCCCTGTGCACGCGTCCGTACGTCGCCGATGAGCTGGTGGCGCGCGTGCGCAACGTGCTGACGCAGGAGCGGCGCAGGACGGCGACCGCGCCCCACGTCGTCGAGGAAGTGGCCCAGGTGGGGCTGCTGCCCCGGGCCTGAGCCCGTTGAGGGGCCGCGTGGCCTCGCGGCACCCGCGCGCCGGAGCTCTATCTCGCGGCCCCAGCGCTCGAGTGGCGAGGGGGCCGCCCCCGCAAGGCCTCAGTTCGTGGGGGCGAGCACGCCGAAGTCCACCGGCGTGAGCCCCAGCCTCGACAGGGCCTCCTTCGCCTTCGGGTCCACGAACGTGGCCAGCTCCACCTCGCGCTGCGCGGCGTAGCTGCTCTTCACCTTCTCGGGGCGGTAGCCCGGGTGGCACATCAGCTCGATGACGCCCTCGGAGGGCAGCGCCACCAGCTCCGCCTCCAGCCGCTCCAGCGTCCAGTACGGGTCGTCGCTCGTGTCCCCCACGAAGTGCGTGTTCGTGGGCACGCCGAGCTTCTTCAGCGCGTGGCGCATGATGGAGTCGAGCGCGCGCACCGGCACCTTCGCGTCCCTGGCGGCCTTGGCCACGCCCTCCAGCACATTGGCGTGCAGGTGCAGATGACGGTGCACGTCGATGTGCGTCGGAGCGCGTCCGGTGAGCTGGGTGAAGCGCTCCAACTGGGCGCGGGTCTCCGCCTCCACCACCTCCGCGGACAGCCCGGCGGCGCGGCCCTCGGTGAACTGCCCCTGGGCACCCAATGACTCGCGGGGGAACTCGCTCCACAGCGGCTGGCCTCGGGCCAGGTCCAGGTGCAGCCCCAGTGACAGGCCTCCCGACTCCTGGGCCGCGGCCTCGGAGTAGGGCGTGTTCACCAGCAGGGAGGCGGAGGAGACGACCCCCTCTCGCATCGCCTTGAGGATGCCTCGGGTGATGGCGGGGTCGTGCCCCAGGTCGTCGGCGTTGATGACGAGCGTGCGTGTGCTCACGGAAGAAGTCTCCTGTGCGTCAGGGGCGCGGCCGGCCCTGGAAGAAGCGCCAGGCCTCGAGCGAGGCGTCCAGGTCGCGCGTGGGGTTGCCCGAGCTCACCGGACTGCCGGGCCACGTGTGGTTTCCACCCTGCACGGTACACAGCGACGCGGTGGCGCTCTCCGGAGTGCATCCGGTGAACGCCACGCAGGTGCTGTTGCCCCGCTGATACGTCTGCTCCTCCGGCCCACCGCAGCCGTTGCGCTCCGCCTGGCCGCGCACCGAGTCCCGTGCGGAAGGATAGGGGCGACCGAAGGGGATGTTGCTGCCCCCTTCGTAGAGGATGACGGTGTCCTCCGTGCCGTGGATGTGCAGCACCGGCACGGGCCGGGACGGCGCGCACCCGCTCGAGGGCGCCATGCCGGACACGGGCGCGACGGCGGCGAACCTCCCCGCGCGCTCACAGGCCAGCCGGTACGAGAAGAATCCCCCGTTGGAGAAGCCCGTGGCGAACGTGCGCCGGGGGTCCACGCACACGTGCGTGTCCAGGTCCGCCATCATCGCGTCCACGAAGCCCACGTCGTCCACCTGGGATAGCTGGGACGAGCCGCAGCACGCGCCCCCGTTCCAACCCCGGGTGTTGTCCTGCGGCGGAGGCGGCGGGCCGCCGTTGAGCTCCTGGGCGCTGAGCCCTCGCGGGTACACGACGAGGAAGCCCTCGGTGTCGGCGAGCGTGGACAGGCCCGTCTGGCGCTCCAACTGCTCCGGGTGGGAGCCATAGCCGTGGAAGGCGACCACGGTGGGCGTGGGGCGGGTGGCGTCGTAGCCGGGGGGCACGTGCACCCGGTAGGCGCGCTCCCGTCCGTCGTGGGTCACTGTCCAGTCGTGGGTACCGGGGCCCGCGGACAGTCCCTGGCAGGCTGCGCGGTCCGGCACCTGGGGCTCCGGCATGGGCGTGCCCGCGTCCGGCGGCGCCTGGGGCTCCGGCAAGGTGTCGGGGGACGAGGAACAGCCGGGAGCCGTCAGGAAGAGCAGTGCCAGGAAGGGGCCGCGGTGCATGGAGGGGAAGCTAATTCCCCGCCTGGCACTCCGCCGCGAGCCGCGTCGCGCGGTCGGGGAATCGTTCCTCCAGCGTACGCTTCACCTCGGCCACCGCCACCGCGTTGCCACCGTGAGCGTGGAGCTGACAACGTGCGGCCAGGGCCCGAGGGTCCTCCGGCGCCAGCTTGTCCGCCTCCAGATAGGCGCGCTCGGCCCCCGCGCTGTCGCCCTGTCGGAAGAGGACGGCCCCCAGGTAGTAGTGCGCCACGGCCAGCCGGCCGTCCTTGCGCAGCGCGCGCCGGAGCAGCGCCGCGGCCTCGTCCACGCGCTCCTGGCGGAAGCGCACGAAGCCCAGCTCCGCCAGGCTGACCGCGTCGTCCCGCTCGCGGGTCCAGGCCGACAGCACCGAGGCCGCCTCGTCCAGCCGTCCGCTCTGCGACAGCATCCGCCCGAAGCGCGGCGCCACCTTCGGCGAGCCCGGCTTCAGCACGTACGCCTTCGCCAGCGCCGCCACCGCGCCTGGCAGGTCGCCCTGTCGCTCGCGCAGGTCCGCCAGCATCAGCGAGGGGCGCAAATCCTTGGGCGCCAGCGCGAGCGCCTCATCCAACGCGCGCTCTGCCCGCTTGCCGCGGTTGAGCTCCGTCGCCGCGCGGGCCGCGAGCAGGTGCGCCTCCAGCTCCTTGGGGAAGCGCGTGGTGAAGGACTCCGCCAGCTCGGCCACCTCGGGGAAGGCCCCCGCGTCGACGAGCAGCGCGCCCGCCTGGGCCAGCTCCTCTGCCGTGGCGCGCACGTCGGTGCCCAGCCCGGAGAGCAGCGCCTTCTTCTCGGCCGCCGTGTCCGCGGCCGTCGCCTTCGCCAGCCGCTCCTGGGGCGCCGCCGCCGCGCGCTTCAGGTACCAGACACCTCCGCCCCCGAGCGCCGCCAGCCCGAGCACCCCGGCCAGGATGGCCGCCACGCGCGAGCCCCCACGGCGCGAGGGTCCGCCCTCGCCGATGCCGGAAGGCGTGCCGCGCGTGGGCGGCGTCGAGTCCGTCGGAGAGGGGACGCGCGCGGGCTTCACGACCCGCGGAGCGACGGGCTCGACGGTCGCCGTGCGCGCGGGCTCGGGGAAGGTCTCGTCGTGGACCGTGGCGCCCACGTCCGGCAGCACGGGCCAGCCGGTGGGCACCGTCATGGCGGCGTGGGGGGCCACGTGGGGCTCGTAGCGGCGCGGGCCCGGAGGCGTGCCTCCGTGGGACGGGTCCGCCATGCGCGCGCGCCGGAGGGCCTGGCGCTTGGGGTCCTTCTCCGGCGGGAAGAGGGTGTCGACGTAGGCGGCGACCTCCTCCGCGGAGGCGACCTCGGCGGGGCCGCCGATGGCCTCGATGGCGTCGATGAAGGACTCGAGGCTGTCGAACCGCGCGGCGGGGTCTCGCTGGAGCGCGGTGAGGCAGACCAGCTCCAGCGCGCCGGGGACGGACGGGTCGAAGCCGGTGGGCGGGCGGACGCGGCCCTCGGCGATGCGGCCCAGGACCTCCTCGGCCGTCATGCCGGTGAAGGGCCTGCGGCCACACAGCTGCTCGTACAACATGACGCCCGCGGCGAAGAGGTCCGCGCGGTGGTCCACGGGCTTGCCGGAAATCATCTCCGGCGACATGTAGAAGAACTTGCCCTTGAGCACGCCGGGCTCGGTGCCCGCGCCGAGCGCGTCCGCCTTGGCGATGCCGAAGTCGATGACCTTCACCGCGCCGTTGACGCCGACGTGGATGTTGTCCGGCGTGAAGTCGCGGTGGACGATGCGCAGGGGCCTGCCCGCCTCGTCCACGGCCCGGTGCGCGGCGTCCAGGCCTCGGCAGGCCTCCACGAGCACGCGCAGGGTGATGCCCAGGGGGACGCGCTGGCCGCGCTCGGCGGCCTCCTGGCGCAGCTCCGCGAACGAGCGCCCCTCGAGCAGCTCCATCGCGATGAAGGGCTCGGCGCCCTCCATGCCCAATTCGAGGATGGCGACGACGTTCGGGTGGCGCACCTGCGCGGTGATGCGCGCCTCGTTGAGGAACATCTGCACCACGCGCCGGTCCGAGGCGAGGTGGGGCATCAGCCGCTTCACCGCGACGGCGGGCCCGCGCTGGCCGTCATCCTCGAAGCGCCGCCCCAGGTAGACCTCCGCCATGCCGCCCGTCGCGATGCGCGCGGACAGACGGTAGCGACCGACCCAATAGGTGTTCGGACCCGACTCCAAGATGGCGCCAGTCTATGTGGAGAGCCTGTCTTCGTGCCCCCTCAGAAGTTCGAGGGGGCATGCCCGCTCGGTCTCGTCCGGGCCCGCTCGCCCGGCGCTCCTGTCCTCACGGCCTGCGTGGGGCACGGGGTTTCCACGTGGCGAGGGCCTCGCGGGGCACGTCCTCCTCGTGACGTTCGTGCGTGTCGGCACGGTATCCGTCGGAGACCTGGGCTCGGGCCGCGTGGGCTCCCGGGCCGATCTGCCGAGACGTGCCAGCTCGAGGCCCCACCGTGTCGCGCGGGAACGCTCGTTCTAACGAATGACTGGCCCGCAGGGCCTGGGCGGGGCTCGCCGCCAGGGGAGCCGCTCCGCGGGGAGTCTTCCGCCTCTCGTTGGGGTCGGGCCCTGCGCGATGCCCCCACCTCGGTGGGGCGAGGCTCGCGGTGCGATGCTCCGCCGGGAGGCCCCCATCTGTGGGAGGCGTGGCTCGACCAGGACGAGCGGGTGAGGCTCGTCTCTGCGTGGTGCTCACCTCGGTGGGTGAGGCTCCAACAGGCTGTGGGGGATGCGCGACGTCCGCGGGGAGGTGCTCACCTCGGTGGGGCTTGCCGCTGGAGTGTCGATGGGAGGGCGAGGCGCTTCGCGGGGAGGTGCTCAGCTCGCAGGGGGCGAAGCTCGAACAGGGGGCGTTCAACGCCTCGCAGCGAGCCTCCCACCTCGTTGGAACGAGGGACCGAACAGGCGGAGATGGAGCCTCACCTCGGTACGGTTCCACTTCATCCGGGCGCGGCGCGAACCATGTGCCCCAGTGTGTTCGTGCGACGCGCCTTCAGCTCCGCTCCCACCTCGAGGTGTGCGCCGGGGTGTGACGGACCCCGCGCCCGAGTTCAATGAGGGCCGCCGCGTCCGACGTCGCGGGTGGTGCGGTGTGCCTTACGCGGGGTGTGGGCGCCCCATCTGCTCGCTCGCGCGATGAGGGAGTGAGAGTGCTAACGTCCGGGCCCGCTGCCGCGCTTCGTTCTTCGTTCGGAGGGATGTTGGGAACCGTCCTCAAGGGTGGTTACGTCGTCGAGTTGGAGCCCGCGGTGGTGGAGCGCGTGGACCTGCGCATCGAGGGCGAGCGCATCGTCGCGCGAGGGCCGGACCTGGCGCCCCAGCCGGACGACGAGGTGGTGGCCCTCTCCGGCAAGCTCGTCTTCCCGGGCCTGGTGAGCGCGCACCACCGGCTGCACGCCGTGCTCGGACGGGGCATGCCGCGCAAGGCGATGGAGACGTACCAGGACAGCCTGGAGAAGGTGCTCTGGCCCTACGAGGACGCGCTGGACCTGGACGCCGTCCAGGTCGCCGCCTGCGCGGGCGGACTGGAGGCGCTCCAGTGCGGCACCACCACGGTGGTCAACCTCCACTCCTCCCCGAGCGCGGTCTCCGGCTCGCTGGTGCGCCTGGCGCGCGGACTCCACGAGGTCGGCGTGCGTGGCGTGCTGGCCTACGCCGTGTCGGACCGCAACGGCGCGGTGGGCCGCGAGGAGGGCCTGGAGGAGACGGTGGGCTTCGCGCAGAAGGCGCAGGGTCGCTTCCGCGGACAGGTGGGCGCGGGCCCCTGCTTCACGCTGGGCCCCGACGCGCTCCAGGGACTGACCGAGGCCCTGAAGACCGCCAACACCGGCCTGCACCTCCCCCTGGCCGAGGACCCGCTCGACGAGCGACTGTCCAATGAGCGACACGGTGACTCGCCGGTGCCCCGGCTCCTGGCCGCGGGGCTGTTGTCGCCGCGCAGCCAATTGGCGCACGTGGGGCACCTGGCGTGGGCGGACCTGGCGCAGGTGATTGCGACGGGCGCGTGGATGGTGCACACGCCGCGCGCCAACCAGGGCCTGGAGGTGGGCTACGCGCCGGCGCTGAAGTTCGGCGCGCGCGCCACGCTGGGCGCGGATGGCGTGTCCGCGGACCTCTTCGCGGAGGCCCAGGCCGCGTACCTGCGCTCGCGCGAGGCGGGGCAGGTCATCGACGTGCTGCGCTACCTGGCCAACGGCCACCGGCTGGCGTCCGCGCACTTCGGCGTGCCCATGGGCTCCATGCGCGAGGGCGCGCTCGCGGACCTGCTGGTGCTCGACTACCTGCCCGCCACGCCGCTGACGGCGGAGAACCTGGCGTGGCACGTGGTGTTCGGCCTGGGCAGCCGCCACGTGGAGGCGGTGATGGTGGACGGGGTGTGGCGCATGTGGGCGCGCCGGCCCTTGTCGGTGAACCCCTCCGTGGTGGCGGAGCAGGCGCGCGAGGCCGCGGCGGCGGTGTGGGCGCGGATGGGTGAGACGACGTAGGCCCTCGGGGTCGCTTGCCCGGGAGGGACGGGTCCGCTCTTATCCGAGGCATGCTCGCTCCCGTACTGCTCGCAGGCCTGCTCAGCGCCGCCATCCCCGCCGTGGGGGATACCGCCCCGGACTTCACGGTGAAGGACACCGACGGCAAGGTCTACATCCTGTCGGAGATGGTGAAGCAGGGCCCCGTCATCGTCGCCTTCTTCCCCAAGGCCTTCACGGGCGGGTGCACCAAGCAGCTCAAGGCCTTCACCGCCCGGCACGCCGAAATCGAGAAGCTGCAGGGGCGCGTGCTCGCCTTCAGCACGGATGACGCGGAGACGCTCAAGCGCTTCAAGGCGGAGCTCGCGGCGCCGTTCCCCTTCATCCCCGACCCGGAGGGCAAGGTCGTCGAGTCCTACGACGTGAAGATGCCCCTGGTGACGGTGTCCAAGCGCTACACCTTCGTCGTGGGCGAGGGGCGCAAGGTGCTCAAGGTGGACGCGGGTGGAGACGCCATCGACCCGTCGGGCGCCATCACCTCCTGCTCCCAGGCCCAGCCCGCCGCGAAGGAGCCCGCTCCCGCCACGCCGGCGCCCGAGGCGAAGCCCAGGCCGTAGCGCCCGAGCTTCAGCGTCCGGAGCGCGGCGGCAGCTCGCGGTTGTCGAACATCTGCGCCGGCGAGTCGTCCACGAAGGTGTCCTCGAAGCGCCCTTGCGTGTACTCGCGGATGACCTTGCGCCAGAAGGACGTGGCCGCGTGGTTGGCGGGCAGCTGGGACACCTCCCACAGCCCGCGGAAGCGCTCGAACACGGCGACGGCGGCGCGCCGGCCCAGGCCGTAGCCCCGCTCGCCGCGCAGGATGAAGAACTCGCTCATCCGGAAGTCGCGCCCCGGCGTCATGTACGGGAAGGGCGCCTGGGCCACGAAGGCGAAGCCCACCGTGCGGCCCTCCCAGCGCAGGAGCAGCGGGTGGACCTCCGACGACGGCGCCAGCCACGTCGGCAGGTAGTTGGGTGCCCAGTGGCCCTGCTCGTCCAGGCGGTAGCCGACCCCGAACTCGCTCAAGTCGTGCAGATAGAGCGGGTACAGGTTGCGCAGCAGCGGATGCTCGGCTGGGGTCGCGCGGCGTAGCTCCAAGGACGCCTCCGGAAGGCGCGCAGCATGTCCCATCCCCCGCGTGGCGACCACCCTCGCCACGCGGGCTCTTTCGTGGGGTGACACTGACCCCCGACTCGGGGCCAGCGTCAGTGCGTGACTTCGGACGCGCCGACGGGCGCGTCACCGCGCGCGTGGTGCCGGGCGTGCTGGGCGAAGAGGAAGCGACGCACCGCCGCGCGGGTGAGCAGCCCCCGGGTGGCGATGCCCGTGGGCGCCGCGACGGGCAGCGCGTCCACGTCCTCCTGGTCCATCAGCCGCAGCGCTTGCGCCAGGTCCGTCTCCGGCGTGAGCACCGGCAGCTTGCGCGACAAGTCACTGGCCACCAGCAGCGGATAGACGGACTCGTCGCGCCACACCTCGCGCAGCTGCTCCACCTGGACGATGCCGTACACCTCGCCCGCCGTGTCCAACACCGGCAGCGCGCCCGTCTCGGACGTGAGCAGCAGGTCCGCCAGCGGACGCACCGGCAGCCCCGCGGGCACCGGGGCCACGTGCTCCATCAGCGTCTGCACGTGGGTGCTCTCCAAGAGGTCCGCGTCGCTCAGGACCTTCGCCGCCTTGCGCTCGATGAGGTAGTGGCACAGCGCGGAGGCGATGGTGCACGTCACCATCAGCGGGAGGATGATGTCGTGGTTCCCGCTCAGCTCGTACAGCATCATCATCCCGGTGAGCGGGCCGCGGTTGAGCGCCGCCACCGCGCCGCCCATGCCCACCAGCGCGTACGCCCCGCTGGGGCCGGTGCTGGCCGGGAAGAAGTAGTGCACCAGCGTGCCGAAGGCCCCGCCCGCCATGGCGCCGATGACGGCCGCCGGGAAGAAGGTGCCGCCCGAGCCGCCCGAGCCGATGGTGACCGCGGTGGCCACGAGCTTGAGCAGGCACGCCGTCACGAGGAAGAAGAAGGGCAGCTTCCCCACCGCCGCCAGGTTGATGTAGTCGTGCCCGCTGCCCCACACCGTGGGGCTGATGAACGCGAGCACGCCCGCGCACAGCCCGCCCAGGCCCGCGCGGAACGGCAGCGACTTGCTGCCCAGCCACGGCGACAGGGTGCCCGGCATCCGTCCATGGAAGAAGTGCTCCACCCCGTGCAGGAGCCGCACGAAGGCGAAGGCCAACAGGCCACAGCCGATGCCCAGCGCCGCGTACGCCAGCACCTCCGAGCCGCTCACCAGCTCGTACGGCACCTGCCGCAGCATGGGCGCCTCGCCCAGCACGCCCTGGCTCACCAGGGTGCCCGCCACGCTGGCCAGGATGATGGGGGAGAAGACGCGCAGCTCGAACTCGCGGAGGATGATCTCCATCGCGAACACCGCGCCGGCGATGGGCGCGTTGAAGGACGCGGAGATGCCCGCGCCCGCGCCGCAGGCCAGCAGGATGGACAGCTCCCGCCGGCTGAAGCCCAGGACGCGCCCCACGCTGGAGGCGAACGCCGCGCCGCCGTACACGATGGGGCCCTCGCGTCCGGCCGAGCCGCCCGAGCCGATGGTGATGGCGGACGCCACCAGCTTCAAGAGGCCCCGGTCCGCCGGCACCACGTTGGCGCCGCTCTTCACCGCGCGCACCACCTCCGGCACGCCGTGGCCATGCGTCTCCGGCTTGTCGCGCAGCAGCCGTCCCACCGCCATGCCGCCCAGCGTGGGCGCCAGCAGCATCAGCCACCAGGGCAGGTGCGGAATCGCGTCCGCCAGCGAGTGCGAGTGGCCGAAGACGCTGTTGAGCGCGGCCAGCGCCACCAGCGGGTAGTAGAGCGACAGCGCGCCCAGCGTCAGCAGGGCGAGCAGCCGCAGCCGCCGCTTCACCTCGTCGCGAGGGCCTCCCGGCTCGATGACCCGCGCGAGCAGCAGCCCGCCCAGCGCCAGCGGCGCCCCGACGATGGCGTACTCCGGATGCCACCGCGCGGAGGCGAACGCCTCCCACAGCGTCAAGAGCTGGCTGCGGCGCAGCGTGTGCGCCAGCTCCGCCGTGCCGAACGTCAGGCCCGTCACCAGGCCGATGAGGTTGGCGAAGATTCCAGCGGCCAGTCCGCTGTAGAGCCCCACCACCGCGCCCGCCACCGGCAGCACCGAGGGGCCGGGCAGGCGCAGGCGGTTGGAGGCTTGCAAGGTCGCGTGAATCAGACGGCTCAGGTGCTCTCGCGCCCGCGCCCACAACGCGCGCTGGGAGGACGTCCCGGGCGGAGGTTCATCGGCATTCATTGGTCCTCCCACTAACCCATCGCGAACGCGGATGCTTCAACGTTCGTGAAGAGCCTGTCGGAACCTGGGCACGGTTCCGAGCGAGGGAGGAACAGGCGGCCTAGGGCGCGTGGCTGCGGGTGGGCAGCAGGGAGCGCAGCAGCAGGGTGATGCCCCCGAGCGCCAGCCAGGGGACCACGTGCCCGGCGAGCAGGTGAGGCGTCGTCCCGTCGGCGCAGTGCAGGTGGAGCACCAGCAGGCTGACCCCTCCGGCCGACAGTCCGGCGGCGAGCGCGCGCACCGGGTGGTACGCGGAGCGACACAGCAGCACCAGCGTGAAGGCGAGCGGCACGGCCGTCACCGCCAGCTCGGTGCCCGCGCAGCCGAGGATGCCCGCCATGAGCGGAGCCGTCCGCACCCCGGAGCCCGACAGCACCACGGTGGCACCCACCGACAGCATCACCGCGATGACGCCGCCCCAGGGCACCGTCCTGCGGTGCGGCGCCAGGGCGACATAGGCCCCGGAGGACAGGAGCGCGGTGAGCAGCAGCCCCACGCCCACGATGACGGGCACGTCGGCCCGGTTCGCCACCCAGGCCCCGTGGGCCAGCACGGCCAACGCCGTCATCGCGATGGCGCCGTGCACCCCCAGGAGCAGCAGCAGCTCGTGCCACCAGGGCCGGGCCCGGGGCCGCCGGGCCAGCGCCTCGTACGCGAAGCTGTGGGCCGCATCCAGGGACGCGCCCTCGCGCGCGAGCGCCTCGCGCAAGGCGCGGGGGGCCGCGTCTGCCGATGTGCCCTCCGGGGGCGCCTGCCTCGCGAGCCGCTCGGTGGACGGCGCCAGCACCTCTCGCGCGAGGGGGTGGGGGGGCTTGCCAGGCGCCCCCATCAGGTCGAAGCCCCCCGTCATCGCCCGGCAGTCCGCGCAGGTCGCCACGTGGGACTCCAGCTCCGGGGGCAGCAGCTCGCCCAGGCGGTCCATCACCCGAGAACACTCCGGCGTCATTCCATCGTCTCCGTGCGCAGGGCCGTGAGCAGCTCGCGCAGCCGCGCATAGCCCCGGTGGGCCCGCACCTTCACCGCGCTCTCGGTGAGGCCCAGGGTGTCGGCGATTTCGGCGAAGCCCATCCCCTCGAAGCGGTGCAGCAGGATGGGGATGCGCTGTCCCTCGGGGAGCTGGTCCAGCGCCCGCCGCACGGTCCGCTCCAGCCCCACGTCACGCGGCCCGGTGCGCTCGTCGGCGACCACGGGCAGCTCGCCCTCGGGCGTCAGCTCCTCGGGTCGGCGTCCCCGGCGCTGGAAGTCCCGCGCGGCGTTGGTGGCGATGGCGTACAGCCACGGCTTGAAGCGCGAGCCCGGCTGGAAGCGCCCTCGCGAGCGCACCAGGGACATGAAGGTGTGCTGCACCAGGTCCTCGGCCGTGGCCTCGCTGCCCGTCAGGCGGGTGAGGTAGCCGCGCACCGGCCCCGCGTGGCGCTGGAAGAGCGCGTCGAACGCCGGGGGATGTCCCTCGCAGAACCGCGCCATCAGCACCTCGTCGGGGTCGGCGGCGACACAGGCGCGCACCGGGTCCTCTGCGGTACGCGCGGGCGCTGAGGCGGGTTTCATCGGCGGAGGCGGAGGCGGAGCCACGGACCGGCGCACTCTATCCCGTCACGGTGGACCCGGAAGCAAGGCGCGCCGCCCAGCCGCCGCTCACGGCTTGAGCAGCGGCTCGGGTGTGGGTGCGGAGGAGGGCAGGTGGTCCGCGGCGGCGGCCAGCGCCTCGCGCACCTTGCCCTCGGCGGCCGTCTTCGCGGCGAGGAGCTGCGCCTCGGCCGCGGACCTCGCGGCGACCAGCTGCGCCTCCGCGGCGGACTTCGCGGCGACCAGCTGCGCGCGAGCCCCACCCGCGCCGAAGAAGCTCGTGGGCGCGGCCAGCTCGGCGCGCTCCTCGGCCGTGTACTTGAGGTACGAGTACTTCGTCGCCTCCGACGGCAGCCGCAGGCCCTCCACCACCTTGAACCAGGAGAGCACCTTCAGCGAGTAGTAGCTGAGGTCCACCTCCCACCAGAACCAGCCCTGGTTGGCCGTGTTCTGGTGGTAGTGGTGGTTGTTGTGCCAGCCCTCGCCCAGGGTGACGAGCGCGAGCAGCCAGTTGTTGCGGCTGGTGTCCGTCGTCTTGTACCGGCGCTTGCCGAAGATGTGGCTCAGGGAGTTGATGGTGAACGTCCCGTGCCACAAGAGGGTGGTGCTCACGAAGTAGCCCCACACCAGCATGGAGAACCCGCCGATGAAGTAGAGCGCCACGGCCAGCGCAATCGACGGCACCAGGTGGAAGCGGTTGAGCCACACCAGCTCCGGGAAGCGCGCGAAGTCCTTGATGCCCTCCATGCGCGTCTTGCCGTACTTGTCGCAGAGAATCCAACCCACGTGGCTGAACCAGAAGCCCTTCTGCACGGGCGAGTGGATGTCCTCCCCCTGGTCCGAGTACCGGTGGTGGTGGCGGTGGTTGGCCGCCCACCAGAGGACACCCTTCTGCGTGGACGTGCTGCCCACCAGCGCCAGGATGAACTGGAAGACGCGCCCCGTCTTGAAGGCCCGGTGGGAGAAGTAGCGGTGGTAGCCCGCCGTGATTCCCCACATGCGGACGATGTACAGCCCCACACACACCGCCAGGTCCACCGGCTTCGCCCCCACGACGAAGGCGAAGAGGCACATGACGTGGACGCCGAAGAACGGGATGGACGACAGCCAGTTCAGTCGCTCGTCGTCCGCGGGAGCCGTGGCAGGAGAGGATGTCTGCAAGGGAGCCTCGTGAGCGGAAGGAAGGCGGCGGACCCGAAGGTGCGCAGCCTCATCCCGCATCAACACCCCCTCCTGTCATGCCTCTGTCAGGAGGCGACGGATTGCTTCAGCTCCGTCAACCACTCCTCGAAAGCGGGCTGGCCGTGCAGCGCCGTCAGGTCCGAATCGGACGCCGCATACGCCGCGTCCCGGAAGCCCAGCTCGCTGGCGCGCCGCAGCATGCGCATCGCGTCCGTGACGTTGCGCGCCCGGGCATGGGCGCACGCGGCGTCGTACGCGATGCTCGCGCTCGGCGCGTGCTCCAGCGCCGCCTCGCCCACCGCCGCGGCCTCCGAGTACGCGCCCCGGATGAACAGCACGCGCTCGGCGCAGGAGTACGCCGCCGCGGGCTCCACGCCCGGCAGCTTGAGGGCCTCCGGCGCGCGCCCCAGGCGGATCAACGTCCCGGCGTACTCGTGCATCACCGTGCGGTCCGACGACGTCTGCCAGGCCTGCTTCCACCAGTCCAGGGCGCGGGCGTCGTCCCCCACCAGGGAGAAGGACGCCGCCACCGCGTGCGGCTCCACCTGAAGCCCCTGCACCTGGGAGAAGTGGTCCAGCGCCTGCCGTCCCTGGCCCTCCTTCAGCGCCACCCAGCCGAGCAGGTGGTGGGCATGGCTCGCCAGCTCCGCGGTCAGCCCGTCGCCGCCCTCCAGCACCTGCGCCCCCAGCCGCCGCGCGTCATCCATCCGCCCCGCGTCCAGGGCGAACTTGCCCTCGCGCAGCTTCTGCGCGAGCGGGTTCTCCAGCGCGCCGCGGCTCAGCGTGCCCGAGGCGCTGGAGCCCAGCGCCTCGGTCAGCATCCGGAAGGCCTGGTAGCCGTACATGGCGAAGAAGATGCCGGCGAACAGCCAGCCGGTGCTCAGGCTGTAGCCCACCACCGCCACGCACACGAGCAGGGCCAGGCCCTGGGACACCACCATGCCCCGGCGCGGCCCGAAGATGCGCGTGGACAGGGTGTTCACCAGCCGCCCGCCGTCCAGCGGCAGCACGGGCAGCATGTTGAAGATGGCCCAGATGAAGTTGGCCCCCGCGAAGGTGCGCAGGAAGAAGTCCAGCGCGGGCGAGCCCCCGCTCAGGAACAGGTACCCCACCAGGCACACCACGCCGAGCATCAGCCCGAACAGCGGGCCCGCCACGGTGATGACCACGTCCCGCTTCCAAGGAAGGGGGCCGGGGGTGTCGGTGGGCAGGGTGTGGCCGCCCAACCAGACGAGCGCGATGCTCGGCCGATAGCCGAAGAGGCGGCTGGCCAGGGCGTGCCCCAGCTCGTGGACCAGCACGGACACGAAGACGATGAGCATCCAGGAGAGGACGAACACCCCCATCGCGCTGGCCTGCCCCAGCGCGGGAGCCCCCGCGACCTGGGCGAAGGGCCAGCCGTTCTGGGCCGCTCTCATCGACGTGTACGCGATGATGGCGGAGACCAGCAGGTGGCTGGGATGGACCTCGACGGGAATGCTCCCGAGACGAAAGCGGAACATGGAGACGGACCTTAACCGTTGAAGGGCGGTTGCGCAGTCCGGAGCGCACATCCCGCGACCGGTTCTTTCGATTCCGCTAGGTTCCTCAGGCCCCATGCTGCGACTCGGCCCCTTCACGCTCGCGAACCCCTACGTCCTCGCCCCCATGGCCGGCGTGTCCGAGATGCCCTACCGGGTGCTCGCCTTCCGCATGGGCGCCGCCCTGTGCCCCACCGAGCTCGTCAGCTCCCAGGGCCTGATGCGGGCCAACCAGCGCACCTTGATGTACCTGCGCTTCGACGCCCAGGTGGAGAAGCCCTACTCGCTCCAGCTCTATGGAGGAGACCCGGAGGCCATGGGGCTCGCCGCCAGCGTCGGCAGGTCCCACGGCGCCCAGCTGCTCGACATCAACATGGGCTGCCCCGTGAAGAAGGTGACCAAGAACGGCGCGGGCAGCGCGCTGCTCTCCGACCCGCCCCGCGCCGCCGCCATCGTCCGCGCCATGCGCGAGGCCTCCGGCCTGCCCGTCACCTGCAAGATTCGCTCGGGCTGGGACGCCCGCTCCCGCAACTACCTCCAGATGGCGGAGGCCCTCCAGGAGGCGGGCTGCGCGGGGCTGGCCATCCACCCTCGCACCCGCGAGCAGGGCTACTCGGGCAGCGCCGACTGGAGCGTCATCGCCGACGTGAAGCGCCACTTCCCCGAGCTGCCCCTGTTCGGCAACGGCGACGTGAAGAGCTGCGAGGACGCGCGCCGGATGCTGGAGACCACCGGGTGCGACTTCGTGATGATTGGCCGCGCGGCCCTGGGCAACCCTTGGATTTTTCGCGAGCTGACTGGAGGAGAGCCGCCCACCCCCGAGGAGCGCTGCGCCCTGGTGCTGGAGCACTTCCACGCGCACCTGGCCTTCGTGGGGGACCCGCTCGGCGCGGTGCGCTCGTTCCGCCGGCACCTGGGCTGGTACGCCCATGGCCTGGTGGGCGCGGCGGTCTTCCGGGCCCGGGTGAACACCCTGGATGCACCGGAGGCCGTCGCCGACGCGGTGCGCGCCTTCTTCGCCACCGCGGACCGCGCCTCGAACCCGGGCGCGGCCTCCGAGGAGGAGCAGGACGTCGACTACCGGGCGGCGCTCGGCTGAGCGGGCCCGGAACTTCTTACAGCGGGGCCACGAGCTTCCGCCCGGTGGCCACCTGTCGGAAGTAGTCGCACGCGGGCGTGGGCCTGCGCTCCAGCGTGTCGAAGTCGACGTGGTAGAGGCCGAAGCGCGGGCCCCAGCCCTCCAGCCACTCGAAGTTGTCGAGCAGGCTCCAATAGAGGTAGCCCTGCACGTCCACGCCCTCGGCCCTGGCGGCGAGCACCTGGGCCAGGTGGGTGTGCAGGTACTGGGGCCTGCGCGTCCCGCTCCGGTCGTCGATGCCGTTCTCCGTAATCCACACCGGCTTGCCGTAGCGCTTCACGTCGCGCAGCGTCTGGAGGAAGCCCTCGGGCCAGTCCTCCCAGCCGATGTCCGTCAGGCCCCGCCCCTGGGTGTCGCGGTACTTGAACTCGATGAACGGGGGCCGGGGCACGAAGCGCAGGTGCGCGCGGCTGTAGTAGTTCACCCCCACGAACTCCGCCGAGTCGCGCGCCTCCGGGATGTCCATACGCGCGGTGGCCACCCCCGGCATGTTCACCCGCAGCTTCCCGGTGGACAGCGCCTCATGGAAGGCGTGGTTGTAGGCCTGGCCCCCCAGCCGCACCAGCGCGCGGTCCAGCGGGTTCCACCAGCGGTCCGGCGCGAAGGCCAGCATGTTCTGGGAGATGCCCGTCTCCACCCGGCCCAGCTTCTCGCCCACTTCCCGCCGGGCCACCACGTGTGCGCGCACCAGGTTCTCCAGCGCCTTCATGGTGAGCGCCCCGTCGGCGATGCCCGGGGGGATGGCGCCCTGCAGGTAGCCGCCCAACAGGAGCACCATGGGCTCGTTGAAGGTGATGACCCGCGCGTCCAGCCCCTCGAGCAGCGCCGCGCACCGGCGGGAATAGCGGCGGAAGACCTCCACGCTCTCGGGCTGGTGCCACGGCGTCTCGCGGTGGAACCAGGTGGGGTGGGTGAAGTGGTGCAGCGTCACCACCGGCGTGAGGCCGTGGGCCTTCATCTTGAGGAGTCGCTCCCGGTACCCCTCGAGCGCCGCCTCGTCGAAGCGCCCGCGCTCGGGCTCGATTCGCGCCCACTCCAGGGAGATGCGGAACGCGGTGGCCCCCACCGCCGTCGCCAGCCGGTAGTCCTCCTCGTAGCGGCTCCAGTGGTCCACCGCCCGCCCGCAGCGCGCATGGGGCTCCTTCAATCTTCCAGCGCGCTCCCACTCGGCCCAGTCGTTCTCGATGCCGCCCTCCACCTGGTACGCCGACGTCGCGACGCCGAAGGTGAAGTCCGCGGGGAAGGTGCGCTCGGGGGTCCTCATCGTGGCCGCGCACCGTAGACGCCGACCTCCCTCGCGAAAAGCGCCGCGTGCCGCTCGGGCCTTTGCGCGGCAGCCGACAGTGCGTCCGCGCGAGCGCGGAAGCGAAGGCCTCCGTCGCGTCCGGAGCCGGAAAATCGGCCTCGCGCGCGATTCGGCGACGCGCCTCCGAAGTGTCCGCGAACCTCCGTTCAAGGCCCTCGGCACCGCTCGATGCCGAAAAATCGGCCTCGCCGCGCGATGCAATACATCACCATGCGTTGACACACTGGTGTGTCGCCCGTACCATTCACTTCAAGCACTCACTTTCATCAGGAAGAGTGCAGGGCCCCGGTTGACTGGGGCCAAATCACATGGAGGGTTCTGATGGCCGCCAAGAAGAA
Organism: Myxococcus sp. AB025B; assembly: GCF_006518215.1. Taxonomy (NCBI): domain Bacteria; kingdom Pseudomonadati; phylum Myxococcota; class Myxococcia; order Myxococcales; family Myxococcaceae; genus Myxococcus; species Myxococcus sp. AB025B. Next base: position 7,438 of record NZ_SRLW01000060.1, on the reverse strand, counting down.
GACCGCGAAGAAGACCAGCGCGAAGGCTAAGAAGACGACCACCCGCAAGACGGCTGGCAAGACCGCGACCAAGAAGGCCGCGGCCAAGAAGGGCGCCCGTAAGACGGCGGCTCGCGCCAAGAAGGCCCCCGCCCGTAAGAAGGCGGCCCGGGCGAAGAAGACCAGCGCGACGGCGGCCCCGGTTACGCCGGAGTCCTGAGCAGCAGGTCGTCATTCGCGGACGTTGGTTGACGTCCGGTGAACGGCTCGGCGAAACCCGCCGGGCCGTTTTTCTTTTGTCCGGACAGGAGGTTGCCCGTGTCGCTGCGTCCCGTGGAGCTCTCACAGGTGGTGGCGGAGGTGGGCAGTCAGCTGACGGGAGCGGTGGCCCAGAAGGCCTGGTGCCCCCTGCCGAGGCTGGCCTACCTGGAGCTGCGGGTCCCCGGACGCTCCATCCTCCTGTGTCTGTGCGCGGAGGGAGACCTGGCCCGCGTCTCCGCCGCCACCTCCCGCTTCCCCACGCCCGGCGAGCCCGCCCCCTTCCAGCGCTGGCTCCGCCACGAGCTGACCGGCGCGAAGCTCACCGGCGCCCGCTTCATGGAGGCCGAGCGCGTCGTTCAGCTCGACTTCGAGCGAGAGGAGGTGCGCCGCCACCTCGTGATGGAGCTGGGCTCTCCGGGAGGCCTCCTCATCTCGAGCGAGCAGGACCGGGTGCTGATGCTCTCGGGCGAGGGCTTCGGCCCCCGCCGCAATCTGTACCCAGGCGCTGCGTGGACGCCGCCGGAGCCCATGCCCGCCGAGGCGCTGGAGAAGGCGCTCAAGGTCGCCTCCCGCCTGGTGCCAACAGCGGGAGAGGTGCTCCCTTATTCCCACGCGGCCGAGCGGCTGCTCGGGGCCCGCGACCAGCAGAGCCGCGCCGAGTCCATCCGCCGTCGCCTCGCGCAGCCGTACCGCGCCCGCCTCAAGCGCTCCTCGCGCACCCTGGAGAAGGTGAGGGCGGAGGCCGCGCGGGGGCCGGAGGCGGAGAAGCACCGCCGGCTGGGGGAGCTGCTCGCGCAGAACCTCTTCCGCCTCAAGCGCGGCGCCACCGAGGTGACGCTCACCGAGTACACGGAGGAGGGCGCCCAGGAGGTCCGGGTGCCGCTGGACCCGAAGCGCACGCCCAAGGAGGAGGCGGACTGGCACTTCCACCAGTACCGCCGGCTCTTGCGCGGCGTGGAGCAGGCGCGCCACCGCGAGGCGGAGCTGGCGCGCGAGGTCGCCCACGCCCAGGCCGCGCTGGAGCAGGTGGAGCGCATGGACGAGGCGATGCTGTTGGCACAAGTGGAGGTGCTGCACGTCTCCGCGGGCGGCGAGGCGACGCCGGAGGGCCGGCCCTTCAAGGAGTACGTGGGCCACGCGGGCGCGCGCATCTGGGTGGGCCGGGGCTCGGAGGACAACGACACGCTCACCTTCAAGCTCGCCCGGCCCTGGCACCTGTGGCTGCACGCGCGCGGCGTGCCGGGCAGCCACGTGGTGCTGCCGTTGGAGAAGGGACAGGAGCCCGCGCAGGAGGCGCTGCTCGACGCGGCGCACCTGGCGCTGCACCACTCGGGGGCGAAGGGCGAGCCGCGGGGCGAGGTGAGCTACGTGCCGGTGAAGTTCGTGCGCAAGGTGAAGGGCGGCGCGCACGGGCAGGTGACGTACACGCGCGAGAAGACCTTCGTGGTGCGCATGGAGCCCGAGCGGCTGGAGCGACTGCTCAAGTCCCGTCACACCGAGGTGCCCGCTCCGTGACGGATGCCGCCCCCGGAGTGTGAATCACCCGGGGACTCGGGGCGGACGCGGTTGACGGGCTGACGGAGGGCAGGCGGGCAGGGGCCTGCGGCCTTGAGTCCGGAGCCTTGGCGGGTACGATGCGCGACGAGTGACCTCCGAGTTTTTCCGTCAGATGTCCCTGTTCCCACGCGGCCTCTCCGCGGCCAGTCGGGCCACGGCGGAGGCCGCGGAGCCGCGTGCCCCGGACGTCGTCTCGGAGCTCGAGGCGCAGCTGGCGCCCCCGGCGCCCCGTCCTCCTCCGCCCCGCAACCGGGTGCCCGAGGAAGCGCCGCGCATGCTCAACGTCTCCTCCACGCGCGAGGACATGTGGAACCGCGCGGAGTCGCTCGCGTGGCGGCTGAGCGCGGAGCTGGGGATGCCGGTGAAGCTGGCGGTGACGGACAACCGCTCCACCATGGTGTCCTTCCGTCGGGGAGGCAACGCGCTGCAGCTGCGCCTGCACCACATGTTCCTGGACGCGCCGGAGACGGTGGTGCGCGCGGTGGCGGACTACGCGGGCCGGGGCCACCGCACCGCGGGCGTGCTGCTGGACGAGTACATCCGGGGACAGCAGCCGCGCATCCGTCAGGTGCGGCGCGAATCCGACGCGGACCTGAACCCGCTGGGGCGCTGTTTCGACCTGCAGGCGCTTTACAACGGGGTCAACGCGACATTTTTCGACAACGGCATCCAGGCGCGCATCGGCTGGGGGCGCATGCCGCCCAGGCGGCGTCGGAAGTCCATCCGCCTGGGTGTGTACGACCACCAGACGCGGGAGATTCGCATCCACCCCGCGCTGGACAGGCCCGAGGTGCCGGCCTTCTTCGTGGAGTTCATCGTCTACCACGAGATGCTCCATCAGCTCTTCCCGAGCACGGGGCGGGGCGGGCGCCGCGTCCACCATCCGCGCGCCTTCCGGGAGCGCGAGCGCACGTACCCGCACTACGCGGCGGCGCTGCGCTGGGAGCGGGAGAACCTGGGCGTGTTGTTGCGCGGTTGATGGCTCTTCTGCTCGCTGGCTCATTTACCGGTTTACCGAGCGAAGCGACCCGTGGTGCGTGCTTGACGCCTCCATGAGGTCCACCCATCCTCCCGAGCCATATGCGACGAGCGAAGATTGTCTGCACCCTCGGGCCCGCGAGTCAGAGCCAGGAGATGTTGGAGGCGCTGCTGGAGAACGGCATGGACGTGGCGAGGTTGAACTTCTCCCACGGCAGCCACGAGCAGCACGCGGAGAACATCGCCAAGCTGCGCGCGGCCTCGCTGAAGGTGCGCAAGGCGGTGGGCATCCTGGGTGATTTGCAGGGCCCGAAGATTCGCACGGGCCGCTTCACCCAGGGCAGCACGGAGCTGAAGGAGGGGGGCACCTTCCACATCACCACGGACGAGACGGTGCCGGGCACGGACGACATCGTGTCGACGACGTACCCGTTCCTGGCGGCGGACGTGAATCCGGGGGACCGCATCCTGTTGGATGACGGCCTGCTGGAGCTGAAGGTGCTCCACACGGACAAGCAGAAGCTCATCAAGACGGAGGTCATCCACGGCGGCACGCTGAAGAACAACAAGGGCATCAACCTGCCCGGCGTGGCGGTGCGCGCGGAGGCGCTGACGCCGAAGGACCGTGAGGACCTGGTCTTCGGCATCAAGGCGGGCGTGGACTACATCGCGCTGTCGTTCGTGCGGCAGCCGTCCGATTTGGACACGGCCCGTCAGGCGATGGCCGAGGTGGGCCGCACGGTGCCCATCATCGCCAAGCTGGAGAAGCCGGAGGCGATTGCGCGGCTGGACGCCATCCTGGACAAGACGGACGGGGTGATGGTGGCGCGCGGCGACCTGGGCGTGGAGATTCCGCCCGAGGAGGTGCCGGCGGTGCAGAAGGACATCATCCGGCGTTCGAACCTGCGCGGCCTGCCGGTCATCGTGGCGACGCAGATGTTGAACTCGATGATCGACAACCCGCGGCCCACGCGCGCCGAGGCGAGCGACGTGGCGAACGCGGTGTTCGACGGCGCCGACGCGGTGATGCTGTCGGGCGAGACGGCGAGCGGCAAGTTCCCCATCGAGTCCGTGCAGATGATGGAGCGCATCATCCTGGCGGCGGAGTCCTCGTCGCGGGTGCAGGGGCTGTCGCCGCGCATCGACTCGCCGCTGGGCGTGCCCTCGCACTTCCCGGACGTCATCGCGCGCGTGGCGTGCGAGGCGGCGAAGGCGAGCAACGCTTCGCTGATTGCCGCCTTCACGCTGTCGGGTGTGACGGCGCGGCTCCTGTCGCACTACCGGCCGACGGTGCCGATTGTGGCCTTCAGCCCGAACCAGGAGGTCCGCCGGCGGCTGGCGCTCTTGTGGGGCGTGGTGCCGCGGGTGCTCGAGCCCATCCAGGACACGGAGGCGATGGTGCGCCGCGTGGAGGAGGAACTGCTCGCGCGAGGACTGGGCCGCAAGGGTGACCGCATCGTCATCGTCTACGGCGCGCCCGTGGGGCAGCCCGGGAAGATCAACAGCCTGCGGCTGCACACCATCGGCTGAAGCCTGACGCCGTGAGGACCTGGGGCTCGCTGCTTCGCGCGGCGGGCCCCGTTTGTTTTCTGGGGTCGGTGAAGTGCCGTGCTTCAACGGCCGAGCCCTTGGCGAGGACGGGGCTGGAGCGAACCGTCGCCCGCCAGGCCTGGACTCGGCGAGGACGGAGCTCCTACGCCGTGCTTCGACGGCCGAGCCCTCGGCGAGGGCGGAGCTGGTGAATGAGCTGTGCCAGAGAAGCCGGTCCGCTACTTCGGCGCGTGCTTCAGTGCGCGGCGGGGAATCTCGGCCTCGACGAAGATCTTGAACAGCTCGGGGTCGAGCTGCCCGTTCTGCGTCTCCTTCTTGAGGATGTCGAGCGCGAGGGTGTGCGGCACGGCCTTCTTGTAGGGACGGTCGCTGGCGGTGAGGGCGTCGTAGATGTCGGAGATGGACATCATGCGCGACTGGACGGGGATGGTGCGGTCGGGGATGGCGCGGGGGTAGCCGGTGCCGTCGAGCTTCTCGTGGTGCGCGTAGGCGATTTCGGGCACGCGGCGCAGGGCGCGCGTCCACGGAATCTGGGTGAGGAAGCGGTAGGTGTGCTCGACGTGGCTCTCGATTTCGCGGCGCTCGTCGGCGGAGAGGGTGCCGCGGGGGATGGAGAGCGACTGGATTTCGCGCGGCAGGAGCAGCGGCTGCGTCTGGCCCGCGTCGTCCTGGAAGCTCAGGTGGCCCAGCTCCGTGAGCCGCTCGAAGCCGCCCTGCGCCAGCACCGTGGGCCGGTTGCAGGTGAGGACGAACTCGAACACCTCGTGCAGGTGCTTGAGCTCCGTGTCGAGCCGCTCGGTCTCCTCGGCTTCAATCTCCGCGAGCGCCGAGTCCCCGCGCTTCTTCACCGCCTCGAACCGGCGCCGGTAGCTCTGCAGCTGCAGGTCCTTGCGAGCGAGCTGGAAGCGGGCGCGCAGCACCTCGAGCTCATGCGGATAGAGCTTCTCCGCCTTGACGAGGACGTTCTCCCGCACGCCGACCTTGCCGAAGTCGTGCAGGAGCGACGCGTAGCGCAGCTCCTGAATCTCGGTGGCGGAGAAGCGCACCTGGGTATACGGGCCGGTGGACTGGTGCTCCAGCGCCTGGGCCAGGGACACGGTGAGGTCGGCGACGCGGCCCGAGTGACCCGCCGTGGTCGGGTCCCGCTGCTCGATGGCGACGACGGAGGCGGAGACGAACCCCTCGAACAGGCGGTTGATCTCCTCGTGGAGCAGGGCGTTCTCGATGGCGCCCGCGGCCTGCGCGCCCAGGGCGAGCAGCAGCTCCTCGTCCTCGGCGTTGAAGGCCACGCCATCGAGCTTGTTGAGGGCCTGGATGACGCCGGTGACGTCGCCATTCGCGTCGCGCATGGGGACGCAGAGGATGGTCTTCGTCTGGTAGCCGCTGGAGACGTCGAACGAGCGGTTGAAGCGGGTGTCCGCGTAGGCGTCGGGGATGTTGATGATGGTGCCGGTGTGGGCGACCTGTCCGGCGATGCCGCTGCCCACGGGGAGCCGGATTTCGTTCTTCGAGCCCTGGGCCACCTTGCTCCACAGCTCGTTGCGCTCGCGGTCCAGGATGAAGAGCGAGCACCGGTCCGCCTCCACCACCTTGGTGGCCTCGTAGAGGATGAGCGGCAGCAGCAGGTCCAAGTCCCGCTCGGCGCTCATGGCCTTGGCCACGTCGAGGATGGACGTGAGCTTCGCCAGGCGGCGGGTGAGGTCGGGCTGCGGCGGAGTCGGCTGCTGCGCGAGGGCGGAAGAGGGCACCGGGTGGCTCCGGGCGAGGTGTGTCCTGCGGTTGTGCAGGATTCCAAGGTTGTAACACGCCCGGGCAGGTGGTCGCCCTGGGGGCCGACCTGCTTGGTTTTCTGCTTTAGAGCGGACGTCGGGGAATTCCTTCGCTGTCGGGGTGAAAGGGAGCGGGGTATGTAGCGCCCCCATGAGCCGCCGCCCTGTCCGAATCTCGCCCTCGCTGTTGTCTTCAGACTTCGGTCGCCTGGCCGAGGAGGTCCGCGACATCGAAGCCGCGGGCGCCGATTGGATTCACGTCGACGTGATGGATGGGCGCTTCGTGCCGAACCTCACGATTGGGCCGGTGGTGGTGGAGGCCATCAAGCGGGCGGCGACGAAGCCGTTGGACGTGCACCTGATGATTGTGGAGCCGGAGAAGTACGTGGAGGCCTTCGCGAAGGCGGGGGCGGACGTGCTGACGGTGCACGTGGAGGCGAGCCCGCACCTGCACCGGACGTTGCAGCAGATTCGTCACGCGGGGGCGAAGCCGGCGGTGGTGTTGAACCCGAGCACGCCGTTGTCGGCCATCGAGGAGGTGCTGGGGGACGTGGAGATGGTGTTGTTGATGAGCGTGAACCCCGGGTTCGGGGGGCAGGGGTTCATCGAGTCCACGGTGGACAAGGTGCGCCGGCTGCGCGCGATGTTGGACGCGCGGGGGCTGGACACGGACATCGAGGTGGATGGGGGCATCAACGCCGAGACGGCGAAGAAGGTGGTGGAGGCGGGGGCGACGGTGCTGGTGGCGGGCAGCTACGTCTTCGGGGCGAAGGACCGGGCGGCGGCCATCCGTTCGCTCCGGGGGTGACGGTGGGGTTCAGGCTCGGGTGCGAGCCACGGTGGTGGCGAGGCGGGCGACGCGGGTCATGAAGGTGGGGTCGAAGGGCTTCACCTCGTAGTCGTCGGCGCCGAGCTCGAAGCAGACGTGGCGGGTGAACTGGTCCTCGACGCCGCTGAGGATGATGACCTTGCACTCGCGGGTGGCGGGGTCTTGCTTGAGCTGGGCGAGCAAATCCCGCCCGTCCTGGTGCTGGTTGATGTCCAGGATGATGACGGCGGGCCGGTGGAGGCGGGCCAGCTCGAGGACGCGCTCCGACGTCGTGTCCGAGATGCACGTCAGGCCGGACCGCTTCGCCTCCCGGGCGAGGGCCGACACGATGAGCGGTTCATCATCGGAGATGAGGACGACGGGGGGCATGTTCGTTTGGAGCTGCACGGCCAGCTGCCTTCTCGGCCCAGAGGGGACTGGTGAATATATCCGGAACTATCGGAATGTCAGGACAATTGTTAGAGGGGGCAAGGGGCGAGGGGAGGAGCGAGGGTCTTTTCGGACCGCAGGAGGG
>NZ_SRLW01000609.1:0-1723 GCF_006518215.1 Myxococcus sp. AB025B | reverse complement strand
GGTGGGCTCGGGGCCCAGCGGCATCGCGATGACGCGCGATGGGAGCAAGGTGTACGTCTACAACGCGTTCGACCACACGGTGACGACGCTGGTGAACGACGGCTCGGGGAACGTGGCGAACGTGCGCACGCAGGGGGCGCCGATTCCGGTGGTGGGGGAGGACGTGCTGACGGCGCAGGAGGCGGCGGGGCGCAAGCTGTTCTATTCAGCGCTGGATTCGCGGATGACGAGCGCGGGGGTGGCGGCGTCGTGTGCGTCGTGTCACCTGGACGGGCGGGATGACGGGCACGTGTGGGGCTTCCCGGACGGGCCGCGGCAGACGCCGAGCCTGGCGGGGCGGAAGGTGACCGAGACGGGGCCGTTCCACTGGAGCGGGGAGTTCCCGTCGATGAGGGACTTCCTGGACGCGACGGTGCGAGGGCGGATGGGCGGCACGTCGCTGGATGGGGTGATGGTGGCGCAGCTGTCCGCGTTCATCGACGTGATTCCCACGCCGGACAATCCGTATCGGGGCGCGGTGCAGACGGCGGCGCAGGCGCGGGGTGAGCAGGTGTTCAAGAAGGCCGCGTGTGACACGTGTCACGAGGGCGCGCACTTCACGAACAACAAGCAGGCGGACGTGGGGACCTTCATCACCACGGGGCCGATGCGGGACGACGACAACACGCGCAAGCGCGGGTTGAACACGCCGTCGCTGTTGGGCCTGGCGCGCACGGCGCCGTACCTGCACGACGGCAGCGCGCTGTCGCTCAAGGGCCGGCTGATGCAGGGCAGGGCGTCCAACAAGCACGGCACCACCGCGGACCTCACGGAGGCGGAGGTCGACGACCTGGTGGAGTATCTGCGCACGCTGTGAGGTGTGTTGTCCCTATCGAGTGGGAAGCTCGCGGAACTTGATGCCGTCCAGTTGCAGGCGGCTCACGGTGTCCACGAGGCGCTCGGTGCCGATGAGCATCGTGGCGAAGTTCCCCAGCCTGAACAGGTCCAGCTCCGTGGGGAGCGTGGCCGCGTCCAGGATGGGGGTCTCGGGCCATCGGAGGTTGAGGCGACCACACATCGAGCAGGGCGGTGGATGGTCGGGAGGCATGCAGTCGAGGTGCAGTCGCCCTACGGGGGGGAGCTGAATCTCCAGCAGCTCCGGTGGGTTCTTCTGCCGGAAGCGCAGCTCGGTGGAGCAGCCTCGTGGTCCGCGAATGCCCTCCGCTTGAAGTCGCTCCAGCGCATCGGGCTGCATCAGCAGCCGGATTCCTCCCAGCCAGTCGATGGGCCGAACCTGCCCGAGGCGCATCCCACCAGGGGACCGAAGGTCGTTCCAGGAGGAAGGGTCGTTCCAGGTGGGACATAGGGGCGGACCAGCTCCCGCAGGCGCACGAACTCCGTGAAGGGCTCGGGCCTGGGGCGCTCGAACTCGGTGTGCTCGGCGAGCCCTGAGAGGTCGACCTCGGGATGGTCATGCCCCACGCTGCTCCAGGTCGCGCCACAGGCGTGGCAGCGGACACCGGGCAGTCGCCACTTGTGCACTCCATCGAGTTCGCCGCCGTGCCTCGCCGTAGCTGCTTTGTCCTCGTCCAACAAGAAGTAGCGGCTCATTCGTGGCTAAGAGTGCCTAACAAAACCTAGCCAGCAGCCGGGCCATGACCACCTTGCGGTCATGGCCCGCGCGCTCGTACCCGACGCTCTCTGGGAGCGAATCTCGCCGCTGCTGCCGCCGCATCCACCTCGA
>NZ_SRLW01000608.1:0-1772 GCF_006518215.1 Myxococcus sp. AB025B | reverse complement strand
CGTGGGGGCGGAGGACGCGGGAGGAGCGCTGGGGGAGTTGGAGGGGATGCCGTTGCCGGCGGCGCGCCATCTGTGGCTGGTGGAGCTGGCGATGTTGGTGTTGTTGACGGGCGTGGCGGTGGTGTTGGGGCTTCAGTTGCTCAATGTCTTCTCACCGACGTGGGGAGGCTTTGGCGCGGGGATGACGGCGTTCCTGTGGGGCTTTGGCTTGCATCAGGTGGGCAACGCCAGCTTCGAGGGACTGGCGGGCCTGTTGACCCGCGTGGACCGACGGGGCGGCGCGAGCGCGGGTGGAGACTCCTGAGGTGGTGCAATGGTGAGTATGCGGCCGTCTCTGTATCTGCGTCATGACGTGTATGAGCGCATGGGTGACGGGGATGTGATTGTCTACCGCTGACTGGAGTTGATTCCGGGTGGCGGGTTCGTGGTGCAAAGCGCGGACAGGATGCGAGGAGGGGACGGTCATGAGCGGCAGTTTCTCGAGCTCATGAGTGAGAGCGCGCCCGAGGAGCGGTCGGAGCCGTGCGCCAGTCTTGTCGAGGCGATTGCGAAGTTCAGGGCAGGGTTTTGTATTTGACTGGGCATTGTGAACCATAGGGACGGCGGCGCGTGCCGGGGGCGGCGACGGACCGCTTCCACCCTGCGCTGAACGCGGCGGGGGTGCCGCATCACTGCGAGATGTATGGCCGGCCGTTGCCGGGACAGAAGCCGTTCGGCTGTGACGGGGGCCACAACTTCAGTTGCTGGAACTACGCGTTCTACGACGTGCTGCCACGGAGGCTGGCGGTGCTCGACGGACCGTGAGTCGAAGGCGGTCCTGGAGCGAGGTCAGACCTCTTCGAACTCGGCGCCCGTGACGTTCGCCCGCTCCAGGGCCGTTTTGATGTCCTCGGAGACGATGAGGGCAACGGGCCAGCCCCAGGTGCGGAACACCTTCGCGTCGCCGACGCGTGAGGGGTCGAGCTTCATGCCGAAGACGCTGCGGTATTGGCCGAGCATGTCCGGCCGCTCGTCCTCCGGCTTCCAGTAGCGGACCTCTTCCGTCGCCGCGTCGTCGATGCAGCGGACCAGTCGAGTGGCGACGAGGATGAGGTACTCATCTGGACACCCCGTGATGTCCACGGGGTGCAGTTGCACATCGGAGGGCGCCAACTCCGTCAGGAGCATGGCGAGCTTGACGTGGACGACAGGCGTCCTGCCCGCGCCCGCCATGTTGAACTCGCACCGACGCCCTGGCTCTCGGACAGGAATCGTCAGGCGGCCCCTCGGATGGGCGGCGCGTCCCGACGTGAACTCCCGGATGTCCTCCAGTTCGTGCCCGCGCTCATCCAATGGCGTCCCCAGGTACCAGTTCCCTGCCTGCACGGCTTCGTTGAGCCTGAAGTATCGAGAGGGAGTCGGCATGGAGGACTTCCGGGGGGCTTCATCGACCTTGAGTCAGGAGCTTGTGAAGGAGCGTTCCCGGCGTCTGGGCTTCTTTGCCGAGGATGCGCAGTTCGTTCGTGAGTGCCTGCCGACAATCTACCACCCTTCGGCAGCTTCCCAGTGCATCCTCGAGCCGGTCCATCACGAACCGATGATATCGCTCGGGATGAGGCCCCTTGTGACCAACGACCTCGACGATGTTCTCGGGGTCCTTGAGCTTCATCCCGGCCCGTTGGAAGAGCTCGCGGAATCGCGGTGACCAGGGGCCGCCGCGCACGGTGGAGACGTCGTTCTTGTTCGTGGCGATGTGGTGACGCTCGCTCCTGCCTTGCATCCCCTGGCTCGCC
>NZ_SRLW01000607.1:0-1790 GCF_006518215.1 Myxococcus sp. AB025B | reverse complement strand
AAGCGAAGCCCGCCACCCGCGCCGCCGCCGAGCGTCTCGATGGACGTGGCCGTCTCCAACGCCACGTTCGAGTCGAACACCAGCAGGCCGATGGACGCACCGCCGCCACCGCCACCCGCGCCGCCCTGGCCGCCGCAGCCGCCCGCGCCGCCGCCGCTGCCTCCGGGGCTGGCGGGCTCGGTGAGCTGGGGGCTCGACTGGATGACGCAGCTGCCGCCGCTGCCGCCGCCGCCGCCACCCGTGCCGGACGTCCCCGACTGACCCGCGCCGCCGTTCTGGCCCGCGCCCACCGTCCACGTCCCGTCGACCTCCGACAAGGTCCCCATTCCCGCGCCGAACGCGCCCGCGTCCCCGGGGATGCCCGCGACGCCCGCGTCTCCCGCGAAGCCGTCGCCAGCGTTACAGCCGCAGCTGGAGGGAGAGGCCCGGCAGTCCTTCGTGTCCAGCGCGCCACCCGCGCCGCCCGTTCCTCCCGTCGGAGGACCTCCCGCCTGGGGCTGCCCGGGGGCTCCGTCGTTGCCCGCGGTCCTGTGGACTCCGGGGGCGCCGTCTCCGCCTGAGCGCGAGCCCTCCTCGCCGGGGCACGCCAGGTTGATGCCGCCCGCGCCACCCTCACCCGGCACGGTCGGGCTTTCTTGGAGGGTCTTGGTGCCCTCGCCGCCGTCGGGGCCCGGTGCTCCGGCGTCACCGTTCGCGCCATCCTGTCCCGCGGCGCCGTGTCCCGCCGTGAGCACGGTGTGGCGCAGCCGCACGTCCGAGCCGATGACGCGCAGGGCGATGGAGGGCTGTCCCGGCGCCTGTCCATCCGCGGAGCGCACGCGCAGGTACTCCAGCACGATGCCCGCGTCGGACAGGCCGCGCACGGTGAGCGCGGTGGGGCCTGCCTCCAGCCGGGCCACCTGGGTGCCGGCACGGCGCCAGCCGCCATCGCGCCCCGCGTAGCCGCCGTGGAGCGAGACGGGCACGTCCAGCGTCAGCTCACCCTCCTGGTACTCCCCGCCCGCCAGGTACACCCGCGTGGGCGCGCCGCCGTCCCACTGGCGCACGAGCGACAGCGCGTGGCCGAGCGTGCGCAGCGGCGCGTCGCGCGTGCCGGTGCCGTTGACGTCGTCGCCCGTCACGGGGTCGACGAACAGGCCCTCGCTGGCGCGGCCATCCACGCCGTCGCAGTCGGAGTCCTCGAAGGTGTCGTCCGGGGTGTCGTCGATGGCGGTGTTGGGGATGCAGCGCCCGGCGTCGGGCACCTGCTCGCACCGCCCTTCGTCGAGGCAGCGCTTCCGCGCGGCGTCGAAGTCGTAGCAACCGCCGGCGGCGAGCACCGCGCCGAGCGCCGCGCCCAGGGCGCCGAGCGTCCAGGTCTTCCGCATGGATTCTCTCGAGGTCATGGCCACGTCCCGGACAGGCCCACCATGGCGCCCCCCGACATCACGGCGGCGGAGGGGACGACCTTCGCGGGAGGGTCGTCCTCCGGCCACAGGAACATCACCGCGCCGGCGACGAGCCCCGCGGCGCCCAGGCCGAAGGCCACGCGGCTCACCGTCTGCGCGCTCTTTCCCTGGGACACCAGCGCGTCCGAGTCACGCAAGGGGATGTCCGCGCCGCCGGTCTCCAGCGTGTCGTAGCGGTCCTTGGCCTTCAGGTAGAACACCGTCCCCACGCCCGCGAGCACCACGCCGCCCGCCGCGGGCAGCCAGGCCCAGCGCCGCGCGGAGGAGGAGGTCTGCGTGAGGGCGGGCTCCGACGGCACGGGCGTCGGCTGGGAGCCGGGGTCGGAGGGGCCGGGCCGGGTC
>NZ_SRLW01000606.1:0-1807 GCF_006518215.1 Myxococcus sp. AB025B | reverse complement strand
GGATTACCGGGGCCGGGGCCTCCACCGGGGCCCTCCGGGTTGGAGAGGGTTCCTTCGCAGCCAGCAGCCCCGCTCAAGAGCAACCCGAGCACCACCGGGCGCCACCACCGTCCCCGCTCCGCTGGCTCTCGTGACAACCGTTGTGACCGCATCCTCGGCACGAGCGCCTCCATCATTGGGAGACATACCCATCGGCTGGATGACGCGGTCCTGTCAATGTAGCCGCGACGCGCACGCATCGGTCGGATGGCCCGGTGACACGGATACTGAAAAACTCGTGTCACGCATGCATGCGCGTTTCATTTTTCGTGCGGGCCTCGGGCGAAAGTGTGGAGGAGGCGCCACAGGCGTGGGGGACAGACCCCCTCAATGCGCGGGTGCTACAGCCTGACGTACAGGCCGAGCTGACCGCTGAAGTACAGGTCCTTGGCGCCGCCAGCGAAGACCGGCGTGCCCTCCGCGGCGCCAGCGGTGAAGGAGTAGCTGCGCACCTCGCCGCCCACCCGCAGGCCGAAGATGCGCGTCAGGGCGAACTCCACGGCGAGCTCGCCATCGATGCCGGAGCCGCTCAGCTCGGGGAGGTAGTCGTCCGAGGACAGCTCGCCGCCGCTCAGCACGTGCTGGTAGCCCACGCGCGCGGCGATGGCCCAGCGCTCGTTGAGCGCCTTGCGCAGGCCCAGCTCCACGTGCGCGAAGCGGTAGTCCACGTCGGGCAGGGCGAAGGTGCTCTCCGGCGGGAGCTCCACCGCGAAGGAGTGGGTGCCGTACAGCGCGCCCACGGAGAGCTCCAGCCACCGCAGCGGCAGCCGGAAGCGCAGGCCACCCTCGATGAGCTGCGCGGTGGTGGGGTGGCTGGAGCCATCCGGCAGCCGCGTGGACAGCCCGAAGGAGCGTGAGCCCCGCGCGACGAGCCCCAGGTTGTGCACCATCCCATCCGTGAAGTGGGAGAGGGGGAAGTAGCTCACCGCGAGGCTCGCCGCCGCGGCGCTGTTGAGGCTGTAGTCGGGCAGCTCGTTGGCGTTGCTGCCGGAGAAGTTGAAGCGGCGGAAGAGGCCCTGGCCGGAGAGCAGCGCCTCCAGGGTGGGGCCGTCCAGGTCGCGAGGGCCGGCGGCCTTGGGCTCGGGCTTCGCGGGCGGCTCCTCCTTCTTCGTCACGGTGGGCGGGGGCGGCTTCACGACCGCCTGGCGAGGTGCCTCCGCGATGGGGGCCGGGGGCGCGACCTCCGGCTCGGAGACGACAGGCGTCGGAGGCGTGACGGCGGTGGGCGCGAGGCTCTGCGGCGGGCCTTCCTTCAGGGCCGCGCCCAGCTTGGGCTCGAGCTCGCGCCGCACGTCGGGGAAGGCGCGGTTCGTGCGGACGTCCCACTCTTCCTCCGCGATGAGGGAGCCGTCCTGGCCGGAGTAGGCGCGGACCTGCACGTCCCAGCGCTTCGTGCCCTTGACCGAGGAGAGGATCAGGATGTCCGCGCCGAGCTTCTTCGCCAGCGCCCGCCGCTGCTCCTCCGTCTTCGGTCCGCCGCGGAGGAGCTTCACCTGGGCATCCACCTTCTTCGCGGGCAGCACCACGCGCCCGCGGCCCTTCTTGCCCAGCTCCGCGGCCAGCACCTTGCGCAGGGCCTCCGCCTGGCTGCCCTCGGGGCGCAGCACCGCCACCGTGGTCTTCTTCGCTGGAGCCTTCTTCGCCTGCGCGGCCTCGGCCGGGCCATATGACACGACCAGCGAGAGCACCAGCACCACCCAGCCCGCGACGCGGCTCACGGGGCCACCTCCTGGGAGCGAACAGACGAGGTGGAAGCGGCGGGGAGGGC
>NZ_SRLW01000605.1:0-1844 GCF_006518215.1 Myxococcus sp. AB025B | reverse complement strand
CGGGGGGGAGGGCCGCGAGGCCTCACTCGGGAGCGCGTGCTCCCGGGACCTCCGGCGCGCCCGCTCGCAAGCCGCGCGAGCATGGCGTTCCGCGAGCCACCCTGGCGGATTGCGGCAGGGGGGCGCGCGGGACTCGGGGCACCTCAGGCGCGAGGACGCGACGCGCCCGCCGACCCATCCTCCGGGGGAGGCATGGCCGCCTCCGCCGTCACCTCCGCCCAGCGGATGTGGAACGTCGACGCCGTGCCGTCGAACTCCTCCGGCAGCACCACCACGCGGAAGCCACCACACAGCTCCACCGCCCGGGCCAGCAGCCCCGCGGAGAACGTGGGCAGGTCCGCCAGCACGTCGTTCATCCGCAGCTCCAGGAAAGTGGGGCTGCGCTCGACGATTTCGACCACACTGAAGTTGTTGCCGGCGCGAAAGCCCATCCCCGCCCGCAGCAGCATCCTCCGGGGACCGGCGAGCCGGACGACGCCCAAGAGCGCGCGACCGAAGAAGGTCCCGAAGTAGGCGTCCATGAAGCGCTCGCCCAGCGAGTAGTACGCGGCCTCGGCGGGAACTCCGCCGTAGACGTGACCCGCGGCGATGCGAAGGAACTCCTTCCATTGCTCCAGCGTGTAGGTCCGCTCCAGCTTCTGCTCGAGGTCCAGCCCCGCACGACGCAGGTGCTCGCGGCACGCGGGCGTGAGCCGGTTCTCGAGAGCGCGAAGGAAGAGCGCTTCCACGGTTTGCGTGAAAATCAGCTTCTCGGAAGAAGTCATAGGGTCGCACCCTACACCGGTCGGCCCGTCGCATGCTCGCCCACAGGTGAATCGGCGTTCAGTGCCCCTGTCGGCGAGCGACAGCCCGACTGCTCGCCGAGAAAAAGCCCTGGAGAGTCGAAGGGTTAGCGGTTGCTACGCGGTGCGGCGGCGGCGCGGAGCATCATCCCCCGGAGCCACCGGTGGGCCGGGTCGTCGTCAAAACGCTCGTGCCAGACCTGGAGGACGTCGAACGGGGCGAGCTCCACGGGGGGAGGGAGGATGCGCAGGTGGCCTGGCTCGACGAACAGCTCGGCGAGCCGGCGAGGGGCGGTGAGCACGTGGTTGGTGCGCGTCACCGCCAGCGCCGCGGTGAGGAAGTACGGCAGCCGCACGCCGATGCGTCGCGTGCGACCCAGCTTCTCCAGCGCGATGTCCACCGAGCCGACACCCTCGCCGCGCGGGCTCATCAACACGTGCGGCAGCCGCAGGAATGTTTCCAGGTCCAACCGTTGCTTCACCACGGAGTTGTCGCGGCGCACGACGCAGACGAAGTGCTCGGTGAAGAGCTTCTGCTGGCGCAGGACGGGGGACGGCTCGGGGTAGGCGCCGACGACCAGGTCCAGCTCGCCGCTCTCCAGCTGGGCTTCGATTTGGGGGATGACGAGCGGGCGCACCACCAGGTCCACCTGGGGGGCCTCGGTGTCCATCAGCTCCAGCAGGGACGGGAGCAGGGCGGAGGCGAAGTAGTCCGTCGTGGCGAGGATGAAGCGCCGCGAGGAGGCCTGGGGGGCGAAGACGGACTCGTTGCGCAGGGCGCGTTGGACCTCGAGCAGGCCCCGGTGCAGGGGCGCGGCGAGCTGCTCGGCGCGAGGCGTGCGCACCATGCCGCCACGTCCCCGGATGAGGAGCGCGTCCCCGAGCAGCTCACGCAGCTGCCTGAGCGCGTGGCTCATGGCGGACTGGGTGATGCCCACGCGGGCCGCGGCGCGGGTGACGTTGCCCTCGGTGAGCAGCGCGTCGAGCGCCACCGCGAGGTTGAGGTTGATGTTCGCCAGGTCCAGGTCGGCCTTCGCGGGCGGGCTCGGCGCGGGGACGCGG
>NZ_SRLW01000604.1:0-1854 GCF_006518215.1 Myxococcus sp. AB025B | reverse complement strand
CGAGCCTGAGGGGCGTGGCGCCCTTCGTGGCGCCGAGGGACACGCTGGAGACGCAGCTGGCGGAGGCCTTCGCGTCGGTGCTGAAGCTGCCGAGGGTCAGCGTCACCGACAGCTTCTTCAGCCTCGGCGGTCACTCGCTGCTGGCGACACAGGCGATGGCTCGCATCCGTCATCACCTGCGCAGGGAGCTCCCGTTGCGCATGCTCTTCGAGGCGCCGTCCGTGGCCGCGCTGGCCCGACGCATCGAGGCCGAGATGCCTCCGCTGGAGAGCCGCGCACCGACGCCGATGCGGGCGCGGACGAGATTCCGAAACGAGAACGAGCAGGGCGACACGGAGGAAGAGATGCTCTCTTTTGCCCAGCAGCGACTGTGGTTCCTGGACCAGTACAGGCCCGGCAGCCCCCTCTACAACATCCCCGCGGCGCTGCGGCTCAAGGGCGCGCTGGATGTGCCCGCGCTGGAGCAGGCCTTCACGGAGCTGGTGCGGCGTCACCAGTCCCTGCGCACCGTCTTCCAGTCGCGCGAGGGCAGGCCCATGCAGGTCATCTCCCGGAGCGCGCCCCCGCGAATCCTGCTCTCGGTGCAGGACCTGGCCCCGCTCTCCGAGTCGGAGCGAGAGACGGAAGCACACCGCCGGGCGTGGGCCGAGGCCCGTCGCCCCTTCGACCTGACACGCGGGCCGTTGCTGCGCACGGCGCTGCTCCGGTTGGGGGCGCGTGAGCATCTGCTCCTTGTGACGCTGCATCACATCATCGCGGACGCGTGGTCCATCGCCGTGCTCATCCGCGAGGTGGTCACGCTCTACGAGGCCTTCAGTGAAGGCCGGCGGTCCCCTTTGGCCGAGTTGGCGATCCAGTACGCGGACTACGCTGTCCAGCAGCGCGAGTGGCTCCAGGGCGACGTGCTGGAGCGGCAGCTGAACTGGTGGCGCAAACAGCTCGACGGGGTTCCCGCCATGTTGGAGCTGCCGACGGACCGGCCGCGCCCCGTGGAGGCTCGCAACCCGGGCGCGGTGCTCAAGATGGACCTCTCGCGTGAGCTCACCCGCTCCCTCGTCAGCCTGTGCCAGCGCGAAGGGGCGACGCTGTTCATGGGCCTGCTCGCGGGGTTGCAGGCGCTGCTGGCGCGCTACTCGGGACAGGACGACATCTGCGTGGGGGCTCCCATCGCCGGGCGCCAGCAGATGGAGACAGAGGGGTTGATCGGCTTCTTCGTGAACACGCTGGTGCTGCGCACGAGGCTGGACGGAGACCCGACGTTCCGCGAGCTGCTGGGGCGGGTGCGGGAGACGACGCTGGGCGCGTACTCGCACCAGGACGTGCCCTTCGAGAAGCTGGTCGAGGTGCTCCAGCCGGAGCGACAGCCGGGACACACGCCGTTCTTCCAGGTGGCGATGGTGTTGCTCAACACGCCGCCCATGGAGCTGTCCACGCCGGGGCTCTCCTTCGAGGCGATGGACGTGGACAGCGGCACGTCCAAGTTCGACTTCACGCTGATGCTCCGGGAGACGCCCACGGGCCTGACGGGCACGCTGGAGTACCGCACGGACTTGTACGAGCCCGCGTCGGCCGAGCGATTCGTCGTGCACCTGGAGCGACTGCTCGAGGGCGCTGTCGCCAATCCGCTCCACCGCGTCTCCGAGCTCCCGCTGGTGTCCGACGCGGACCGCCGTCTGGTGCTGGAGGACTGGAACGCGACGAGCACGGGGCCTCGCTGGGAGGTCTGCGCGCATGAGCTGGTGGAGGCGCAGGCGAGGCGGACGCCGGAGGCGGAGGCGGTGGTGTGGGGAGGGGAGTCGCTGACGTACGCGGAGCTGGAGCGGCGGGCGAATCAGCTGGCGTGGCACCTGGGGG
>NZ_SRLW01000603.1:0-1856 GCF_006518215.1 Myxococcus sp. AB025B | reverse complement strand
CCTCAGTGGTCACCCAAAACCGGCCAATGAAGGTCCCCTGAAAAGCGGCCAAAGGGGAGGGCCGAGACGTTGACGCCCGGGTAGGACGTGGAGTCCGCCTGGGGGATGGGCAACGTCTTGAGCGACGAGAAGCAGCAGCAGGTCATCGCCCTGGGGCGGTTGGGCTGGAGTCTGAGACGAATCGAGGAGGCGACGGGGGTCCGCCGTGAGACGGCCAGCGGCTACCTGAAGGCGGCGGGAGTGGGAGTGCGTCCGCCGCGCCGGTGGGGCAAGACAAAACCGGCCAATGGAGGGACCACCGAGGTGGGGCCCGCGGGCGAGGAGTCCTCCGCGGGAGCAAAACCGGCCAATGAGGGGACCACCGACGCCGCACCGCGCAGCCGCGCCGCAGTCCGACACCTGAGGGCGAGCATCGTCGCCCCGTACGTGGACCTGGTGCAGCAGCGACTGGAGGTGGGCCGCAACGCGCGCGCCGTCTACGAGGAGCTCGTCGACACGCAGGGCTACACGGGCAGCTACATCAGCGTGCGTCGCTTCGTGCGCACGCTGAGGGACAGCCAGGGCCCGGAGGCCAAGGCCGTCATCCACACGGCGCCCGGAGAGGAAGCGCAGGTGGACTACGGGGAGGGGCCCATGGTGCGCCACCCGGAGACGGGGAAGTACCGGCGCACGCGCATGTTCGTCCTGACGCTGGGCTACAGCCGCAAGTCGGTGAGGCTGTTGTGCTGGAGGTCTTCCAGCCGGACGTGGGCGCAGCTGCACGAGGAGGCGTTCCGCCGGCTGGGCGGCGTGGCGCGCACGGTGGTGCTGGACAACCTGCGAGAGGGCGTGCTGGCAGCCGACGTGTACGAGCCGGCTCTCAATCCCCTCTTCCGGGACGTGCTGGCCCACTACGGCGCCACGGCCCTGCCGGCCCGGGTCCGCCACCCGGACAGGAAGGGCAAGGTGGAGTCGGCGGTGGGGCACGCGCAGCGCACGCCGCTCAAGGGCCTGCGCTTCGAGTCCCTGCAGGCCGCGCAGGCCTACCTCGACGCGTGGGAAGCGCGGTGGGCGGACACCCGCATCCACGGCACCACCAAGCGCCAGGTGGCGGCCATGTTCAGCGAGGAGGGGCCGAAGCTGCTGCCCCTGCCGGTGGAGCCCTTCCGGTACTACGCCTTCGGCGAGCGCGTGGTGCACCTGGACGGGCACGTCGAGGTGGAGGGCGCGTACTACTCGGTGCCCCCGGGCCACATCGGCCGCAAGGTGCACGTGCAGTGGGACAGCCTCCACGTGCGCCTGCTGCTGCCCTCCTCGGGGCGGCTGCTGCGCGAGCACACCCGGACACCTCGCGGCCACCACCGCACGCGCGAGGAGGACAGGCCCTCGCACGCGCCGCGCACCACGTTGCAGCTGCTCGAGCGCGCCGCACGGGCCGGACGCAGCGTCGCCACGCTCTGCACCGAGGTGCACCACCGGGAAGGCGAGACGGGCACCCGGCGAATCCTCGGCGTGCTGTCCCTGGCCAGGAAGTACGGCACCGCCGCCCTGGACGACGCCTGCGAGGTGGCACTCGAGGTGGGCGTCCCCACCTACCGCTTCGTGCGCCGCTACCTCGAAAGGCGCACGCCCACTCCCGTCACCCTGCGCCAGGTGGACCCGCTCATCCGCGAGCTCACCCACTACCGCGACGTCATCGCCCGCCTCACCCAGCCCACCCCTCACCCAGGAGACACCGAGACATGAATCTCGTCGAAATCACCCGTGCCCTCACCACCTTGCGCCTGTCCGGCATGGCCCAGGCCCTCGAGGCGCGCCTGCTCCAGGCCCAGGCCGAGAAGCTCGCTCCGCTCGACTTCCTCTCCGCGCTCGTCAAC
>NZ_SRLW01000602.1:0-1866 GCF_006518215.1 Myxococcus sp. AB025B | reverse complement strand
CGCCCGACCCGCACGGCATGTACACGCTGCTGGCGCACCTGGCGGTGCCGGACCTGGCGGACTGGTGTCTGGTGGACGCGCTGGAGCAGGGCAACTGGGTGTCGCGCGTCGCGGTGGCGTGCCTGGACCCGACGCAGCAGGAGCGCGCGGCGGCGCTGCCCCAGCGCATGGAGCGGCGCGACGACGCGCCCGTGGGGCTCTTGCGCGTCTTGCGCACCGGGGAGCCGGAGCTGGTGCCGGCGGTGACGGACTCGCTGCTGCGCGCGGCGGCGGCCGAGCCCGCGCACCCGGCGCTCCTGCGCACGCTGCAGGCGCGCTCGTACATGATCATCCCGCTGCGCGCGCGCGGGAACACGCTGGGCGCGGTGACGTTCGTGGCCTCGGGCTCGGGCCGGCGGTACGGGCCGGATGACCTGGCGCTGGCGGAGGACCTGTGCCTTCGCGCGAGCCTGGCCATCGACAACGCGCGGCTGGTGGGCGAGTCACGGCGCGCGGCCCGGGCGAGGGAGGACCTGCTCGCGGTGGTGTCGCACGACCTGAAGAACCCGCTGGGCGTGGTGCAGCTGGGCTCGGCGCTGCTCTTGCGCGGGCCGGGCGCGCGGCCGGGCGGGGAGATGGTGGCCAAGCAGGCCACGCGCATCCAGGACGCGACGGACCGGATGTCGCGCCTCATCTCGGACCTGCTGGACTGGGGACGGCTGGAGGCGGGGGGGCTGCCGCTGGAGCTGGGCGAGCATTCCATGACGGCGCTCGTGACGGAGGCGATGGACGCCATCCGGCCGCTGGCCGAGGCCAAGGGGCTGCACCTGCACACGCGCTCCACCGAGGACGACGTGCGCGCGAAGTGCGACCGCACGCGGGTGCTCCAGGTGCTGGGCAACCTGCTGGGCAACGCGGTGAAGTTCACCCCGCCGGGTGGAGACCTGGAGGCGGGGGTGTCCGTGCTCAACGGCGAGGTGTGCATCCACGTGCGCGACACGGGCTCGGGCATCGACCCGGAGGCGCTGCCGCACATCTTCGACCGGTACTGGCAGGCGCGCGACGCGGCCAGCCGGGGCACGGGGTTGGGGCTGGCCATCGCCAAGGGGCTGGTGGAGGCGCACGGCGGCCACATCCACGCGCGCAGCACGAAGGGCGAGGGCAGCACCTTCTCCTTCACGCTGCCGCTGACGGGCGTGTCCACCGCGCCGCACTCCAGCGCGTCCCGCGCGCGACTGGACGCCTGAGACGGGGCGAGGACGGCTAGAGTCCTCGTCCGGTCATGCCCATCACCACGGAGCCGCTCCCCACCGCGTTCCTGCTCGCCGTCTGCGGCGCGCTGCTGGCGCTCAGCGTGTTGTTCAGCCGGGCGTCCGGCCGCTTCGGCATCCCCGTGGCGCTCTTGTTCCTGGGCGTGGGCATGGCGGCGGGCTCGGACGGCCCGGGCGGCATCGCCTTCGACAACTACGGCTTCGCGTTCCGGCTGGGCACGGTGGCGCTGGTGCTCATCCTGTTCGACGGCGGGCTCAACACGCCCCTGGCCGCCATCCACGCGGCGCTGAAGCCGGCGGCGGTGCTGGCGACGGTGGGCGTGGTGGCGACGGCGGCGCTGATGGGCGCGGCGGCGCACTTCATCTTCGGCTTCGGGTGGACGCAGGCCCTGCTGCTCGGCGCCATCGTGTCGTCCACGGACGCGGCGGCGGTGTTCTCCGTGCTGCGCGGCAGCGGGCTGCACCTGAAGCGGCGGGTGGGCACGACGTTGGAGCTGGAGTCGGGGTTGAACGACCCGATGGCCGTCATCCTCACCACGGGCCTGACGCACACGCTGGCGAGCGGCAAGCCGCCGGGGTGGGACCTGGCGGTGGAGGCGGTGGTGCAGATGGGGGT
>NZ_SRLW01000601.1:0-1875 GCF_006518215.1 Myxococcus sp. AB025B | reverse complement strand
GAGCAGTTGCTGGCGGGGATCTTCGCGGAGGTGCTGGGGCTCGACAGGGTGGGGATTCACAGCCACTTCTTCGAGCTGGGCGGACACTCGCTGCTGGCGACGCGAGCCATCTCGCGGATTCGGAGCGCGTTCAGTCTGGAGGTCCCGCTGCGGGAGCTGTTCGTGTCGCCCACCGTGGCGTCGCTCGCGGTGCGCGTGGACCGGTTGATTCGAGCGGGGGCGTCGTTGGCGGTGCCGCCGTTGAAGCCTCGTGAGGACAAGGGGCAGCCGGCGCGGCTCTCCTTCGCGCAGCAGCGACTGTGGTTCCTGGACCAGCTGGAGCCCGGCAGCGCTTCGTACAACATGCCGGGTGCCGTGCGGATGAGCGGTCCGCTGGACACCGAGGTGTTGGCGAGGACGTTCCAGGAGCTCGTCCGCCGTCATGAAGCCCTGCGCACCACGTTCCGGAGTGAGAACGGCGTGGCCGTGCAGAGGGTCTCGGCCGAAGTCGAGGTGCCTCTGCGCGTGGTCCAGTTGGATGGACTCCCGGAGGCCGCGCGCGAGGCAGAGGCGCTTCGTCATGTGGAGCAGGAGGTGTTGCTCCCGTTCGACCTGTCGCGAGGGCCGCTGCTGCGGGCGACGTTGGTGAGGCTGTCTGAAGAGGAGCACGTGTTGGTGGTGGTGCTGCACCACATCGTGTCGGACGGCTGGTCGACGGGGCTGTTGGTGAGGGAGGTGGCGGCGCTCTATGGGGCGTATGCGGAGGGGAAGCCGTCGCCGCTGGGCGAGCTGCCGGTGCAGTACGGGGACTATGCGGAGTGGCAGCGAGGGTGGCTGCGGGGGGCAGTGCTGGAGCAGCAGGTGGAGTACTGGCGCAAGCAGTTGGAGGGAGCGCCAAAGGCTCTGGAGTTGGTGACGGACAAGCCGAGGCCGGCGGCGCAGAGCTTCCGTGGGGCGGTGTTGGAGCGGCGGTGGGAGAAGGGACTGTGGAGGAAGGTGGAGGAGGTGAGCCGTCGTGAAGGGGTGACACCCTTCATGGTGCTGCTGAGCGCGTACCAGGTGGTGCTGTCGAGGCACGCGGGGCAGCGGGAAGTGGTGGTGGGGTTCCCGATAGCAGGGCGAACGCACGCGGAGACGGAAGGGCTGATCGGGTACTTCGCGAACACGCTGGTGCTGCGGGGGCGAGTGGAGGAGTGGGAGACGTTCGGAGAGCTGGTGGGGAGGGCGAAGGAGGTGACGTTGGGTGCGTACGCGCACCAGGACGTACCGTTCGAGAAGCTGGTGGAGGAGCTGCTGCCGGAACGGGATTTGAGCCGCAGTCCGCTGTTCCAGGTGAGCCTGACGTTGCAGAACACGCCCGGGGTGGAGGTGAAGCTGGGGAAGGGGCTGGTGCTGAAGGGGCTGGAGACGGACACGAAGACGTCGAAGTTCGACCTCTCGCTGTCCGTGGGGGACGGCCCGGACGGAGTGGCGGTGGTGCTGAACTACAACAGCGACCTGTTCGAGGAAGGGACAGCGGAGCGGTTGGTGGGGCACGTGAGGCGAGTGCTGGAGGGAGGCGTGGAGGGGTGGGAGAAGAAGGTGAGGGAGTTGCCGCTGGAGACGGAGGATGAGCGGCGGCGGGTGATGGCGTGGAGCGGCCGAGGCTCGTCGCGCTCGGAGATGGTTGGCGCAGAGCCTCACGAGAATGGACAGCATGCGGAGGTGCGGCGCCAGCACGGACAGAGCCCGCGGTCATTGCGTGATCAGACGCTGGCGGCGCTGTTCGAAGCGACGGTGGCAGGTAGACCTGATGCGGTCGCGGTGGTCGACGCTGCCGGGGAGTCACTGACGTACGGGCAGCTCAACGAGAGAGCGAATCAGCTGGCGCACCACTTGAGGAGCGTGGGAGTGGGC
>NZ_SRLW01000600.1:0-1886 GCF_006518215.1 Myxococcus sp. AB025B | reverse complement strand
CCGGACGGCCCTCGCCTCGACCTTCCCCCAGCCCCCCGAGGCGCTCGCATCTCCGTGGAGGACACCTCCGGCGTGCGTCTCGTGGACGCGCACCAGGCGGCGGGAGAGCCCCTGACGCTCGCGTTGCCGGAGCGCGCGGCGTACTGGCTGCGCACCCCCGGCGGCGAGGCGCGCGTGCGCCGCTCGGACCTCAGGTCCGGAGAGCTCCCGCCCTCCTCGCCACCCGAGGTCGCCTCTCGCGGCGCCGCCGAGGAGAGCCTCCTCCAGGGTCTCTTCGCCCTGCCCTTCGGCCGCGACTTCTACGAGGGCTATGTCGCCTCCACCGGCGTGCCCGCCGTCGACTTCTCCACCGCCCTCTCTCCAGGCGAACCCTCCGGCGTCCCGCGCTCACTGGGCCTCGAGGTCGGACTCACGCTGGGCGCGCCGCCCCTGGGAGGACGCGGTGTCGCGCGCGGCCTCGCCCTGTCCTGGCGCGCCCCCGGCCCGGGGCTCACCCGAATCGGCGCGCGCGCCACCTACGCGCTGGCCCCCGACGCCTGGGCGGACGACGCCACGCTCCAGCGCATGTCCGTGCTCGCGATGGCGGGCCTGGGAGGACGCGGCACCCTGGCCCCCTTCGCGGAGGTGGGCGCGGGCTGGCTGATGACCGTGGTGGACCGACCGGGCCGCCGCGAAGGTGACGCCCTGGGCCTCTCCGCGCGCGCCGCCGCGGGCCTGCGCTGGAAGACGGGTGACTTCGCGTTGAGGGGCACCCTGGGGCTGGACTGGGACTCGGTCCGCGTGGACGGCCAACGGCGGGGACGGTGGATGCCCGGCGTCGAGCTGGGCCTGGAGCGCTGAGCCGCCGCCGTCCACCCGGTGCACGGGCGCTGTGAACGGCGTTGACAGTCCTGCCCGCTCGCCCGCGCAAGCCCCTGGAATCAGGCCCGCCCCGCGCTGGCAGGGCGCTTGCGATGGCCCCTTCCCGAAAGGGACGGGCCATGGACACGAGCGACACACGGTGGGGCGAGGCGCGGTGGGACACGGGGAAGCTCGTCCGGTGGAGCGTCCTCCACGTGACGGCCCTGCTCGGCGGCGCGCGGTACCTGGAGTGGAGCGCCGTGGCGGTGTGGGCCGCGCTCACGGGCGTGACGATGTGCCTGGGCGTCTCGGTGGGCATCCACCGCGGCCTCATCCACCGGGCCTTCCGCGCACCGCTCGCGGTGGAGCGCGCGCTCGGACTGCTGGGCACCCTGGCGGGCCTGGGCGGCGTCCTCGCGATGAGCCGCATGCACCACCTGCGCGACTTCCACCAGAACCAGCCGGAGGCGGACTGCCCCGAGTACTTCGGCTACCGCGACGGCTTCCTGAGCGCGATGAGCCACGCCCTCTTCCGCACGTGGCACCCGAAGAGGCCCACCGCCGCGGCCCCGGTGGAGCCCGCGGTGGCGGACGACGCCTTCTTCCTCGCGCTGGAGCGCTGGGGCCTGTGGCTCCAGGTGCCGCTGGCGCTCGGGCTGTACGCGCTCGGCGGCCCCGCGTGGGTGGTGTGGGGCGTGTTCGTGCGACTGGCGCTCACGCAGGACGGCTTCTGGTTCGTCCACTACGTGAGCCACGTCGAGGGCGAGCAACCCTACGAGCTGCCCGGCTGCGCGGAGCAGGGCCGCAACGCGGGCTGGCTCGCCTTCGTCAGCATGGGGGAGTCGTGGCACAACAACCACCATGCGTGGCCGCGCTCGGCGCGGATGGGGCTCGGCTGGCGCCAGCCGGACCCGGGATGGTGGATGGCATGGAGTGCCAGGGAAGTGTCGCCAACACGTCGCCCGAGGCGCGTGCCCGCGTGGTCACGGAGATCGGGAATGCGAGCCGCTCGGACTGGCCTGCCAACCGCAATGGCAAGCCACCCA
>NZ_SRLW01000005.1:0-85888 GCF_006518215.1 Myxococcus sp. AB025B | reverse complement strand
CTGGCGGCCCGTCTCGTCGCGCCCGCCCCCCTGCTGCCCCAGGCGCTGCTCGAGCGGCTGCTGGCCGTGGCCATGGAGCGCGGCGGGGACTTCGCCGAGGTCTACGTGGAGCGCACCCACAGCACCAGCGTCGTGCTGGAGGAGTCGCGCATCAAGAGCGCCCAGACGGGCCTCATCCAGGGCGTGGGCGTGCGGGTCATCTCCGGGAGCAAGGTGGGCTACGCCTTCTCCGACGACTGGGACGAGCCCGCGCTGCTGCGGGCCGCCTCCACCGCGGCGATGATCGCCCAGGGCCAAGGCTCCGAGCGGGCCTTCCCCGTCTCGCGCATCGCCGTGCCCAGCCACTACCGCGTCCCCACCCCGCTGGCCGACGTGGAGGTCTCCCTCAAGGCCTCCCTGCTGACGCGCGCGGATGAGGCCGCTCGCGCGTTCGACTCGCGGGTGACGCAGGTCAACGGCGCCTACGTGGACCAGACGCGCCGCATCGCCGTGGCCAACACCGAGGGCCGCTACACCGAGGACACCCAGGATTTGTGCCGCATGTCCATCCAGGTGGTGGCGCAGGGCAAGAAGGGCGAGCGGCGCACGGGCTCGTACGGCGGCGGAGGCCGGGTGCCCTTCACCCACTGGGCGACGTTCCCTCCCGAGGACGTGGGCCGCGAGGCCGCGAGGCAGGCGGTGGCCACGCTGGGCGCGGTGGACTGCGCTGCGGGCCCGCAGACGGTGGTGCTGGCGCCGGGCTGGAGCGGCATCCTGCTGCACGAGGCGGTGGGCCATGGCCTGGAGGCGGACTTCATCCGCAAGGGCACGTCGCTGTTCGCCGGCAAGCTGGGGCAGAAGGTCGCCTCGGAGCTGGTGACGGTCATCGACGACGGCACGGTGTCCAGCGGGCGCGGCTCCATCAACATCGACGACGAGGGCACGCCCGGTGAGCGCAAGGTCCTCATCGAGAACGGCGTGCTCAAGGGCTACCTCTACGACAGCCTCAACGCGAAGCTGATGGGCCAGCGCTCCACCGGCAGCGGGCGGCGCGAGTCCTTCAAGCACCTGCCCATTCCGCGCATGACGAACACCTTCCTCGCGCCGGGCAACCACCACCCCGAGGACATCCTCAAGGAGGTCAAGCGCGGGCTGTACTGCGCCACGTTCGGCGGCGGGCAGGTGGACATCAGCAACGGCAACTTCGTGTTCGAGGTGAGCGAGGCGTATCAAATCGAGGACGGCAAGCTGGGCCGTCCGGTGAAGAACGCCATCCTCATCGGCGTGGGGCCGGAGGCGCTCAAGAACGTGTCCCGCGTGGGGTGCGATCCGCAGCCGGACCCGGGCATGGGCGTGTGCGGGAAGAACGGCCAGTCGATGCCCGTGGGCGTGGGCCTGCCCACCGTGCGCATCGACAACGTCACCGTCGGCGGAACCCAGGTCTGAAGAGAGAGCACCGACACCATGGACTACCAGAAGCTCGCGAAGCGAATCGTCCAGCGCGCCACCAAGAAGGGCGCCCGCCAGGCCGAGGCCTTCATCGAGGTCAGCCGCCAGAGCACCGTGCGCGTGCGCGAAGGGCAGATCGAGGACCTCACCCAGTCCACCGCCAAGGGCGTGGGCCTGCGCGTGGTGACGAAGGACCGGCTCGGGTTCGCCTTCACGTCGGACTTCGAGCCCTCGGGCATCGACCTGCTCGTGGACCAGGCCCTGAAGCTGGCCGAGGCCGCCGCGCCCAACAAGCTCAACGGCCTGCCCGGCGCGCGCGACCTGGGTCGCTTCGGCGACACCGGCGCGCTGTACGACGAGGCCGTGGCGAACCTGCCCGGCGACTGGAAGATGAAGGCCGCGCTGGAGATGGAGAAGGCGGGCCGCGCGGAGGACTCGCGCGTCAGCACCTTCAACGCGGTGGGCGCCGGGGACTTCGTGTCGGAGGTCTACGTCGCGTCGTCGGAAGGCATGGCCGGGGGCTACTCGGGCACGTACGTGTTCATGTACGCCATGCCCGTGGCCGCCGCGGCCGGGCAGCTCCAGAAGGGCTACTGGCTCGACTACAAGCGCTTCCTGGCGGACCTGGAGTCGCCCGAGTCCATCGGCCGCGAGGCGACGCGTCGCGCGGTGCGGATGCTGGGCGCCAGGCGCGTGAAGACGCAGCAGGTGCCGGTGCTGTTCGACCCGCTCGTCACCGCGTCCTTCATGTCCGGCGTGGCCAAGGCCGCCAGCGGCAACGCCGTGCACCAGCAGGCCAGCATGCTGGCCTCGCTCAAGGGCAAGCGCCTGGCCTCCGAGCACGTCACGCTGGTGGACAACGGCCTGCTGCCCCGAGGCCTCGCCACCGCGCCCTTCGACGGTGAAGGCGTGCCCACGCGGCGCACGCCCATCATCGACCGGGGCGTCATGTCGAGCTTCCTCTACGACGCGTTCACCGCGCGCAAGGCGAAGGCGCGGCCCACGGGCAACGCCAAGCGCGGCTACAACGCGCTGCCGAGCATCGGCACCACCAACCTCTACCTGGAGGCGGGTAAGGCCTCGCCCGAGGAGCTCATCCAGGGCGTGGACCGGGGCTTCTACGTCACGTCCCTGCTCGGCCACGGCGCCAACCCCGTCACGGGCGAGCTGTCCGCGGGGGCCAACGGCCTGTGGATTGAGAACGGCGAGCTGACGCACGCGGTGCAGGAGGTCACCGTGGCGGGCAACGTGCTGAAGATGCTCCAGGACCTGGACGGCGTGGGGAATGACCTGCAGTTCCGCGGAGGCACGGTGGGCGCGCCCACTGTCCGCTTCCGACAGCTCACCCTCTCGGGAGGGTAGCCCTACCTGCCGCGTCCCCCTAGCGTGGGCGACGCCGGAGCGCTCCTCCTCCCCCACCCGCTGGGGGAGGACGTGTCAGGGTCTCCTGCTACATCACTCGTCCGCAGCGCGAGGAGGACGCACCCATGGCAGCGAAGTCCGCACGCAAGAGCGCCGCAGCGAAGAAGCCCGCCGCCGCTCCCAGGAAGCCCCGCCGCAAGAAGGCGGAACCGAAGTCGCGCGGCCTGTCTCCCCAGGACGTGGCCAGCGACTCGGTGGAGTACCCCACGGAGATTCTCGAGGCGGTGCGCACCGACGGCGGCGAGGTGCTCGGCGTCTATCGCGACCCCTTGGGCGGACATCCGGTGGTGCTCGCGGTGCTGCCCATCGACAAGGTGGAGCCCACGCCGTACCAGCGTGATTTGTCCGAGCCCCACGTGAAGCGGCTCGCCAGCGCCATGGAGCGCCTGGACCGCTTCCTGGACCCCGTCATCGCCGTGCGCAAGGAGGGCCGCTACTGGACGCCCAACGGCAACCACCGCCTGCACGCGAGCAAGCTGCTCGGCGCCAAGTCCATCGTCGCGCTGCTGCTGCCCGACGAGGACGTGGCCTATCAAATCCTCGCGCTCAACACGGAGAAGGCCCACAACCTCAAGGAGCGCTCGCTCGAGGTGGTGCGCATGTACCGGGGCCTCGTGGGCGCGGGCCGCGCGGGCAAGGAGTCCGCCTTCGCGCACCTGTTCGAGGAGCCCGCCTTCATCACGCTCGGCGCCGCGTACGAGAAGCGCCCCCGCTACTCCGCGGGCGCATACCACCCCTTCGTCAAGGCGGTGGAGGACTTCATGGACGTGCCGCTGGAGGACGCGCTGAAGGTGCGCGACGCCCGCGCGGACCGCCTGCTGGAGCTCGATGACGCCGTCGTCGCCGTCGTCGACTCCCTCAAGGCCAAGGGACTGCAGAGCCCCTATCTCAAGAACTTCGTGGTCGCGCGCATCAACTTCCTGCGCTTCAAGAAGAACGGCGGCAAGCCCGACTTCGACGACACCGTGGACCGGATGCTCGCCAGCGCGCGCAAGTTCAACGTCGACTCCGTCAAGCGCGAGGACCTCGGCAGCATGGGCGGAGGCCCCGTGGAGGCGGACGAGGAGCACGCCTGACGGGAACGGGTATTGCATAGTGCGGCCCCCACCATGACCACCTCCACCGTCCTCGTCGTCGACGACGACCGCGCCAACCTCGACTCCGTGACGCGCATCTTCCAGCGGGAGAACATGGCCACGCTCTCCGCGGCCAACGGCACGGAGGCCCTGGAGCTCTTGCGCCGCCCCGAAGTCACGGTGATGGTGACGGACCTGATGATGCCCGGCATGGACGGGCAGGAGCTCTTGCGCGCCGCGCGCACCATCCGCCCCGACGTGGAGGTGGTGCTGATGACCGCCTACGGCACGGTGGAGACGGCCGTGGCGGCGATGAAGGACGGCGCCTACGACTTCATCACCAAGCCGCTCAAGCGCCACTCGCTGGTGAAGGCGGTGCAGAAGGCGCTGGAGAAGCGCGCGCTCGTCTCGGAGAACCAGACGCTCAAGGCGAAGCTGGCGGAGATGAGCGCCCAGGGCGGGCGCAGCATGGTGGGCCAGTCCCCCGCCTTCCGCGCCATGCTGGACACCATCCGCCAGGCCGCGCCCTCCACCGCCACGGTGCTGCTGCTGGGTGAGTCGGGCACGGGCAAGGAGCTGGCGGCGCGCTCGGTGCACGAGTACTCCAGCCGGGCCAAGGGCGCGTTCGTCGCCGTCAACTGCGGCGCGCTGCCGGAGAACATCCTGGAGGCGGAGCTGTTCGGCGTGGAGCGCGGCGCCTTCACCGGCGCGGTGGCCCGGCGCGAGGGCCGCTTCGAGCGCGCCCACGGCGGCACCCTCTTCCTGGACGAAGTCGGCGAGATGCCGCTGCCCGCCCAGGTGAAGCTGTTGCGCGCGCTGGCCGAGGGCGAAATCGAGCGGCTGGGCGGCACCCAGACGGTGAAGGTGGACGTGCGGCTGGTGGCCGCCACCAACAAGGACCTGCAGAAGGAGGTGGCCGAGGGCCGCTTCCGCGAGGACCTCTACTACCGGCTCAACGTGGTGGAGATCCGCGTGCCCGCGCTGGCCTCGCGCCGCGAGGACATCCCGCTGCTGGCGGACGCGTTCCTGCGCCGCTTCGCCGCGAAGAACGGCAAGGCGCTGCGCGGCTTCTCGCCGGAGGCGCTGCAGACGCTGGAGAACTACGCCTGGCCCGGCAACGTGCGGGAGCTGGAGCACGCCGTCGAGCGCGCGGTGGTGCTGGCGCGGGGCGAGGTGCTGGAGGCCAGCGACCTGCCCGAGTCGGTGCGCAAGGGCCCGCTCGGCGCCGCCACCCAGTTGGTCATCCCCATCGGCACGCCCATGGAGGAGGTGGAGCGCCGGGTGATCCACGAGACGCTGCGCCACACCAAGGGCGACAAGACGCTGGCCGCCCGGCTGCTGGGCATCGCCGCCCGCACCATCTACCGCAAGCTGGAGCGCGAGCAGTCCTCCGGCGGCGAGCCCTCCGCCGGAAGCGACGACTGACAGGCCGTCACAAAGGCCCCCACCCTGCTTTGACAATTTGTCCCAAGCCCTGGAGCAGCCCGCTCCCCTGCCTGGGGTGCCCGCCCTTTTCGGAATAATTACGCGTGCTTGGCCGTCCCCTTGGGATGGCCCGTCTGACCCGAGGATGGCACCTGCCTTGCTCTCCCCGGGTCCGGCTTTCTGCTCGGAAGCGTGATGGAACTCTTCTTTCGCAAATACTTCTGGACGGTGAACCTGCTGTTCATCCTCCTCGTCGCGCTGCTGGCGGCGAAGACGGTGAACCTGTTCGTCGAATCCTCCATCTCCCCCGTGCCGTCCTCGGGGGCCACCGCGCGTGCGCCGACGAACCGGCCCGCGCAGGCGGCGCTCGCGCTGCCGGACATGGAGGGCCTGTCGCGGGTGACGGGCATCAAGATTCCCGAGCCGGAAGTCGCGGTGAGGGAGCCCACGACGCCGGAGGTGGACCCCAACGCCGCCCCGGTGAAGAGCGGCCTCAGGGTGAAGCTGCTCGGCACGCTCGTCGCGAGCAACCCGGACTGGTCCTTCGCGTCGGTCCAGGACATGGTGACGCAGCGCTCGCAGACGTACATGGTGGGCAACGCCCTGCAGGGCGCCACCGTGCTCGAAATCGAGCGTGAGCGCGTCATCATCCTCAACGGGGGCCGCAAGGAGTTCATCGACGGCAACCCGGGTGACGGCGCCCAGGCCTTCACCCCGCCGACGCCTCCGGTGGCGCAGACGAACACCGCGTCCCCCAGCGGCATCCGCGCCGTCAGCGACAACGAGTACGAAGTGCCGCGCGCGGAGATCGACAAGACGCTCAACAACCTCAACGACGTGGCCATGCAGGCGCGCATCGTTCCGGCCTTCAAGGACGGTCAGGCGGTGGGGTTCAAGCTCTTCTCCATCCGCCCGGATTCCATCTACTCGAAGATCGGCGTCCAGAACGGCGACGTCATCCGCCGCATCAACGGGTTCGACCTCAACAGCCCCGAGAAGGCGCTCGAGGTCTACTCGAAGATGAAGGACTCCTCCCGCATCGAAATCGAGATCGAGCGCAACGGCGCGCCGATCCGCAAGTCCTACAACGTCCGTTAAACCCCACGTCGCGCCCGCTCCTCCATGAAGACGCTCCCGTCCTGGATGCTCTGCCTGTGCCTCGCGCTCGCCGTCCCCGCGCAGGCCCAGCGCCGCCCCACCCCGCCCGGCACCTCCGCGCCTTCCGCGCCCGGTGAGCGGACCATCACGCCCCAGTCCCCCGGCGGCGCCGCCGAGGAGGCCAATCAAGGGCCTCGCCGGACGCCCACGTGCGAGGAGGCCCGGCGCAACGCGCGCTACGGCATCTACTTCGACAAGGTGGAGATCGAGAAGCTGGTGCAGACGGTGGCGGACGCCACCTGCCGCACCTTCATCCTCCCGGAGAACGTGCGCGGGAAGATCTCCATCATCGGCCCGGAGAACGGCCGCGTGGAGGTGGACGCGGACGCGTTCTACTCCGCGTTCCTCGCCTCGCTCGACGCCAACGGGCTGGCCGTCTACCAGTACGGCCGCTTCATGAAGATCGTCGACAAGCGCTCGGCGAAGCAGAACCCCATCCCCACCATCGTCGAGGACGGCCAGCCGTACACCACCAACGAGCAGATGGTGACCAAGCTGTTCCGCATCCGCAACGTGGAGGTGGAGCCGCTGCGCGGCGTGCTGCAGCAGCTGGTGTCCAAGGACGGCGACACCATCCCGTACCCGCCGGACACCATCATCGTCAACGACGTGGGCTCCAACATCCACCGCCTGGAGCGGCTCATCAACCAGTTGGACTCGCGCGCCGCCAGCGACGAGCTGCGCGTCATCCAGGTGCAGTACGCGAGCGCCCAGGACGTGGCCGGCACGGTGCAGAAGCTGTTCGAGACCAAGGGCGCGCGCCCCGGCGCCACCCGCCCCGGCAACTTCACCCAGGGCGTGCCGCCCGCGGGTCAGCCCGGCGGTGAGATTGTCGCCCAGCCCTCCCAGGGCGGCGAGTCCGCCGGTGGCCCGGTGACGCTGTCGCAGATCATCCCGGACGAGCGCACCAACAAGCTCATCATCGTGGCGAGCCCCGCCGCGTTCGAGCGCATCCAGGAGATCGTCACCCAGCTCGACATCCCGTCCGGCACGGGCGGCCGCATCAACGTCTACTACCTGGAGAACGCCAACGCGGAGGAGCTGGCGAGCACGCTGCAGTCGCTGGCGCAGGGCACGGCCAACCGTCCCCGCACGCCGGGCGCCCCCAACCTCCCCCCGGGCATGCCGCGCGGCAACGCGCCCACGCAGGCGGCGGAGCTGTTCAGCGGCGAGGTGAAGATCTCCGCCGACAAGGGCACCAACTCGCTCGTCATCGTCGCCAGCCAGTCGGACTACAAGAACATCGTCCAGGTCATCCAGCAGCTCGACACGCCCCGCCGCCAGGTGTTCGTCGAGGCCGTCATCATGGAGGTGAACCTGGACCGCAATGCCGAGTACGGCGTCAACCTGCACAGCGGCTTCTCGCTGCAGACGGATGACGGCGCGGTGCCGGGCCTCATCGGCACCAACAACACCGGCTCGGGCCTGCCCCCGTCGCTGAGCCTGGCGAACCTGGCGTCCTTCGGCGGCTTCCTCGCGGGCCTGCAGGGCCCCGTCATCCCCGCCCTGGAGAAGCTGGGCCTGGACATCCCCGCCTTCGGCGTGGTGCTGCACGCGATGCAGCAGAGCTCCGACGTGAACGTGCTGTCCACGCCGCACATCCTCACCAGCGACAACGAGGAGGCGGAGATCACCGTGGGCCAGAACGTGCCCTTCCAGTCCGGCTTCTCGCCCTCGTCGCTGGGCACGGGCGTGGGCACCGGCACCGCGGGCGGCGCGGGCGGCCTGAACACGTCGCTGCTCGGCGCGCTGGGCGGCCTGGGCTCGCTGTACGCGCCCATCCAGCGTCAGAACGTGGAGCTGAAGCTGACGGTGAAGCCGCAGATCAACGAGAGCGACTACATCCGCATGGTCATCACCGAGCAGACGGAGGAGATCGCCTCCAACGACGCGGTGCTCGGCCCCACCACCAGCAAGCGCAGCGCGAAGACGACCGTCATCGCCAAGGACCAGGAGACGGTGGTGCTGGGCGGCATCATGCAGGACCGCACCATCGAGTCCGTCACCAAGGTCCCGGTGCTGGGCGACATCCCCATCATCGGCAACTTCTTCCGCGAGACGACGCGCAAGAAGACGAAGACGAACCTGCTCCTGTTCCTGACGCCCTACATCATCCGGGGCCCCGAGGACTTCCGCGTCATCTTCGAGCGCAAGATGAAGGAGCGTCAGCAGTTCGTGGAGCAGTTCTACGGCCAGGTGCCCGGCTACGACGTGGCGGTGGACTTCAGCCGCAAGCCCGGCCCGCTGTCCAAGATGAACCAGGCCGTC
Organism: Myxococcus sp. AB025B; assembly: GCF_006518215.1. Lineage (NCBI taxonomy): Bacteria > Pseudomonadati > Myxococcota > Myxococcia > Myxococcales > Myxococcaceae > Myxococcus > Myxococcus sp. AB025B. Next base: position 77,111 of record NZ_SRLW01000005.1, on the reverse strand, counting down.
CTGCGCGAGCGACAGCGCGCGGAGAACGGCGGCCCGGGCGTGTCGGGTGAGCGCGTCATCTCGCCGACCCCGTCGGCGCCGTCCCGCTCCAACACCCCGCCGGCCGGCCGCTCGAACAGCGTGCCGCCCGCGCGGGGCCCGGCCCCCGTGTCGCCCGAGCCCGAGGTGCGGGAAGCGCCGCTGCCTCCCGCCGGTTCCGAAGAGTCAGCCCCCGCGACTCCGGCGCCGCAGACGCCCGAAGCGCCCGCTCCGGAGTCCACCGGAGACGCGTCGCCCGAGCGCCTGCGCATCCAGCCCGAGACCGGGGAATAGAGCCCATGAACGTGACCGCAGACCCCACTGTCGCCACCGCCGCGTCCGGCGCGGCCCCCGCCCGGAACGACTCCACCCAGGTCGTCTCCCACGGGCAGGCCTTCCTGTGCGGCAGGCCGCTGGGGGAGATCCTCCGCGCGCTCGTCCCCTCGCTCACCGAGGAGAAGCTGCGCGAGGCGCTCGCCCTCCAGGAGGAGAAGGGCGGACGCATCGGCGAGGTCCTGGTGGGGCTCAAGGCGGTCAGCGCCGAGGACGTCGCCAAGGCGCTGGGACACCAGCTGGACCTGCCCTACCTGGCGCGCATCTTCACCGAGGAGGTGGACGCGGAGCTGGTCAAGCGCATCCCCATCAACTTCGCCAAGCAGGCGCACATCCTCCCGCTGTCCCTGGAGAACGACAGCGTGGTGCTGGCGGTGGCGGACCCGCTGGACACGTCCGCGCTGGACCACGCGCGGCTGCTGCTGGGCCAGAGCATCAGCCCCCGGCTGGCGCTCGACACCACCATCACCGACGCCATCAACAGCGTCTATGACCGCTCCATCAACGAGGCCGAGCAACTGGTCGACGAGATGGAGACGCAGGACCTGGACGCCATCGCCCACGAGCTGGACGAGCCGCAGGACCTGCTGGACACGGACGACGAGGCCCCGGTCATCCGGCTGGTGAACTCGGTGCTCTTCCGCGCCGCCAAGGAGCGCGCGAGCGACATCCACATCGAGCCCATGGAGCGCGAGCTGCTCGTGCGCTTCCGCGTGGACGGCGTGCTGCAGGAGGTCATCAAGCCGCCCAAGCGCTACCAGAACGCCATCGTCAGCCGCGTGAAGGTGATGGGGCAGCTCAACATCGCCGAGAAGCGCCTGCCGCAGGACGGCCGCATCCGCATCAAGCTGGCCGGCCGCGACATCGACATCCGTCTGTCCACCATCCCCACCACCAACGGGGAGCGCATCGTCATGCGTCTGCTGGACAAGACGGCGACGCTGCTGGACCTGGCGGAGATCGGCATGAGCCAGGTGACGCTCCACGCCATGGAAGCCGTCATCAAGCGCTCGCACGGCATCATCCTCGTCACCGGCCCCACGGGCTCCGGCAAGACGACGACGCTCTACGGCGCGCTGTCGAAGATCAACACCCCGGACCTCAACATCCTCACCGTCGAGGACCCGGTGGAGTACCAGCTCAAGGGGATTGGCCAGATGGCCATCAACCCCAAGATCGGCCTCACCTTCGCCCAAGGCCTGCGCTCCTTCCTGCGCCAGGACCCGGACGTCATCATGGTCGGTGAGATCCGCGACAAGGAGACGGCGGAGATCGCCATCCAGGCCTCGCTCACGGGCCACCTGGTGCTCTCCACGGTCCACACCAACGACGCGGCCGGCGCCGTCACCCGTCTGGTGGACATGGGCGTGGAGCCGTTCCTCGTGGCCTCGTCGCTCACGGGCATCCTGGCCCAGCGCCTGGTGCGCCGCGTGTGCCCGGACTGCCGCGCGCCCTACCAGCCCACGGACGCGGAGCTGAAGGAGATTGGCCACTCGCGCGCCTCCTTCAAGGAGCGCTACGGCACCGAGCGCATCTACAAGGCCGTGGGCTGCCCCACCTGCAACCGCAACGGCTACCGCGGCCGCACGGGCATCTACGAGTTCCTGCCCGTGGACGACGACGTGCGCCAGCTCGTGCTGAAGAACGTGGACGCCTCCACCATCAAGAAGTCCGCCACCTCCAAGGGGATGATCACCCTGCTCGAGGACGGCGCGCGCAAGATTGCGCTGGGGGAGACGACCATCGCCGAGGTGCTGAGCATCACCCAGGAGGACATGTAACCGACAGCTCCTCCCTGGGAGGGGCCGGGGTCATCGAGCCATGCCGGTCTTCGAGTACAGAGGTCTCAACTCCGCGGGCAAGCAGATCAAGGGCCTGCTGGAAGCCGACTCGCCCAAGACGCTGCGCTCCAAGCTGCGCGCCGACGGCATCTTCCTCACGGACGTGCTCGCCCAGGCGGAGGGCAGCCGGGGCGCGGTGGCCAAGGGCGCCAACGCCGCGCAGGTGGCGCGCGACATCGACCTGCGCAAGCTGGGCCGCGGCCGCGTCAACACCGACGACGTGGCCATCTTCACCCGGCAGCTGTCCACGCTGCTGGGCGCCGGCGTCACGCTGGTGGAGTCGCTCACCGCCCTGGTGGACCAGGTGGAGAAGGAGCGCTTCAAGCGCGCCCTCTCCGACATCAAGCAGCGCGTCAACGAGGGCTCGTCCCTGGCGGACGCGCTGGGACAGCACCCGAAGATCTTCCCCAGCATCTACGTGAACATGGTGCGCGCGGGCGAGGCGTCCGGCGCCCTGGACGCGGTGCTCACGCGCCTGGCCGACTTCACGGAGAACCAGGCCCGGCTGCAGCAGAAGATCCTGAGCACCATGCTCTACCCCGCCATCATGATGGTGGTGGGCGGCGGCATCCTCGTCGCGCTGATGGTATTCGTCGTCCCGAAGGTGACGAAGATCTTCGAGACGATGAAGGCCACGCTGCCGTTGAGCACGCGGATGCTCATCGCCACGAGCAACTTCTTCCAGGACTGGTGGTTCATCGCCGTCCCGGTGATGGTGCTGTGCGGCTGGCTGTTCATGCGCTGGACGGTGAGCCCCAAGGGCAAGCCCAAGTGGGACCGCTTCACGCTCAAGGCGCCCGTGGTGGGCAACCTGGTGCGGCTGCTCTCCATCTCCCGCTTCGCCCGCACGCTGTCCACGCTGCTCAAGAGCGGCGTCCCCCTGCTGGCGGCCATGGACATCGTCAAGGCGGTGATGACGAACACCGTGCTGGCGGAGGTGGTGGAGAAGGCCCGCGACTCCATCCGCGAGGGTGAGAGCATCGCCAACCCGCTCAAGCGCTCCGGGGAGTTCCCGCCGCTCGTCTACCACATGGTCGCCATCGGCGAGCGCTCCGGGCAGCTCGAGGAGATGCTCACCAACGTGGCGGACAACTACGAGACGCAGGTGAACGTGCGCATCGGCGCCCTCACCTCGCTGCTCGAGCCCCTGCTCATCGTGGTGATGGGCGCGGTGATTGCATTCGTCGCGCTCTCCATCCTGATGCCGATCCTCCAGGTGAACTCGGCCATCCGGTGAGGTGCGACGCCCATGACGAATGAGACGTTAGACCGTTGGATTCAGCGTGTGACGCTGGCGGCGATGATCGCCGTCGCCGCGGCGCTGGTGACGGTGGGGGCCCGGCTGTACGGCCCCCGGGCCGCCGTGCCCCCTCCCGGAGTGGTGGACGTCCCCCGGGTCCCCTGACAGGAAGTCCAGAACACGAAGCGGTGGCTTGCCAGAAAGTCACCCCGAGGTGAGAGACATGAACCAGACGAACCAGAACACCCAGCAGCAGCGCCGCCGTCGCAACCGCCGGGGCATGACGCTCATCGAAATCATGGTGGTCATCACCATCCTCGGCCTCATCGCCGCCGCCGTCGGCGTGGCGGTGATTCCCCAGCTCGAGGCGGCCCGTCGGGACCGGGCGGCCCTGGACATCAAGAACATCCAGGGTGCGCTGAAGCTCTACTACACGAAGAAGGGCAAGTACCCGGACACGTCGGCGGGCCTCAACGCGCTGGTGGAGACGCAGTCGCTGGAGTCGATGCCGAAGGACCCGTGGAACAACGACTACGTGTACCTCAACGAGGGCGGCAAGCCCGTCATCATCTCCTACGGCGCGGATGGCACGGCCGGCGGTGAGGGCAACGACGCGGACATCTCGTCCGCGGACGGGGCCGCCACCAAGTGAAGAACCGGCGCGCCCCGTGTGTTGACAGGACTTGGGTATGAACGAGCAGAGCGCAGTGACATCCCCGACGTCCTCACCCGCGGGGGGCGCCCGTCCGAACCGGTCGGGCCAGCTCATCCTGGGCGGCATCTTCCTGGTGGCCACGGTGCTGGCGTTCGCCCTCGTCTACGCGACGGAGGACCGGACGCTGGCGCCCGAGCAGCGGCGCGCCCGGACGGAGATCCGCAAGCTGGAGGGCATGTTCAAGGCGCACCACCGGCTGATGGGTCACTTCCCCTCCAAGGAAGAGGGCTTCACCCCGCTCATCGAGGCGAAGCTCATCGAGGGTGTGCCCAATGATCCGTGGGGCCACCCGTACGTCTACTGGATGGACGGCAAGAGCGGCGCCGTCATCTCGCTGGGCGCGGACGGCAAGCAGGGCGGCGCGGGGCTGGACGCGGACCTGAGCAGCGGAGGCGTGCTGGCGGACTGGGGGCAGCCATGACGCGAAGCACGGGGACACGGCGGCGCCAGGAGCGCGGCCTGACGCTCATCGAGATCTCCATCGCCATCATCATCGTCGCGATGCTGTTCTCCGCGGCGGTGATGGGCATCGGCTCGCTCACCGGCGCCAAGGCCAAGGGCGCGGCCGGAGAGCTGGCTGGCACCATCCGCTCGCTCTACGACTCGGCGGCGCTGCGCGGCAAGACGTGCCGGCTGGTGTTCGAGATTCCGGAGGCCAAGGAGGAGAAGGCCACGCGCTACCATGCCGAGTGCGCGGAGAGCGGCGTGACGACGGCGAGAGACCGCGACACCGCCCTGCGCGACGAGAACTCCGAGAGGGATCGGGCCCGGCGCTCCAACCGGAGCGGCTCCGGCAACGGGCAGGAGCGGCGCAGCTACGTGGCCTCGGCCGGGGAGACGGTCAGCGCGCAGGACCTGATGGAGGCGGAGAAGCAGCGCGTGGAGAGCCAGTCGCGCTTCTCGTCCTTCACGTCGGAGGAGATTCCTCCGCGCGAGCTGCCGTCGGACGTGCGCGTGTCGGTGTGGACGCGCCAGCAGCGCGAGGCCGTGGACAGCGGCGTCGCGTATCTCTACTTCTTCCCGCAGGGCTACACCGAGAAGGCCTACGTCTACCTGAGCCAGGGCGACAACATCTGGACGCTGGACGTGTCCCCGCTCACCGGCAAGGTGAACATCGTGGGCGAGGCGCTGGAGGTGCCGCGATGAGACAGGCCCGGGGCTTCACGCTGCTGGAGGTCGTGGTGGCGCTGGCCATCCTCGGCCTCGCGCTGATGGCCATCTTCGACCTCAACGCGGGCGCGGTGGCCAACCACGTCTACACCAAGCGCCTCACGGTGGCCTCGCTGCTGGCGCGCTCGAAGATGACGGACGTGGAGCAGCAGCTCTACGACGACGGCTTCACGCCCGACGACGACGAGGAGTCCGGCGACTTCTCCGACGAGGGCTGGCCCCAGTTCAAGTGGAAGGCGCGCATCATCGCGCCCAAGCTGGACGGCGTGTCACCCGACCAGCTCATCGGCGCGCTCTTCAACCTGCCCATCGGCGGGGACTCGAGCGACCCGATGAGCGGCATCGCCAGCCTCTTCGGCGGCGGTGGCGGCGGCGACAAGGATGGCAAGGGCGGCTCCAGCGGACCGCAGCCCGCGGGCGGAGGCCTGGGCGGCGCGGCCATGGGCATGGCGCAGCCCATGTTCACGCAGATGGTGCAGCAGCTCACCCAGACGGTGCGCGAGGTGCACCTCACGGTGTACTGGCAGGAGGGCACGCAGCTGGAGAGCATCGACCTGGTGACGCACGTGGTGTCGCTCGGGCCGGGCTCGGACCGGAACGGCGGCTTCACGCCCAACGCCGGTGGCCAGACGCCGGGCGCGGACAACCAGTGGGTGGACCCGGACAGCCCCGGGATGATCGTCCAGAACCCCATCCCCGGCCCCAACGGCGTCATGCTGCATCCGCAGACGCGCAAGCCGCTGATGCGCCGCTCGGAGTGGCTCAACCGGGCCAACGGCGGTCAGCAGGGCGGCCGTGGCGCGGGCGGCGGCATCCTCCCGCCCGGCATGGGCGGCGGGCGTCCGCAGATTCCGAACCTGGGCGGCGGCCTGAGGAGGAACGACCGATGACCCGGCACGCGCGCGGCTTCACGCTGATGGAGGTCATGGTGGCGGTGGCCATCACCGCCCTGATGGGCACGGTGGTGGCCATGGCCTTCCAGACGGGCCTGACGGCGAAGGAGACGGTGGAGGCGGACGCGGACCGCTACCGGCAGCTGCGGGTGGCGATGAACCGCATGTCGCGGGAGATCGGCTCCGCGTACGTCAGTGACCGGTTCGACCTGAAGCGCTTCCGGGACCAGCAGGACCGGCCCAGCAACTTCGTCGGGGAGAGCGACCGGCTCCTGTTCACCACGTTCGCGCACCAGCGGCTGTACACGGACGTGAAGGAGTCCGACCAGGCGGTGGTGGAGTACTTCGTGGACGCGTCCGAGGACAAGACGGCGCGCGGGCGACAGGACCTCAAGCGCCGGGTCAACCCGAACGTGGACGACCGCATGGACCGGGGCGGCACGACGGACGTGCTGCTGGAGGGCGTGAAGAAGCTGGAGTTCGAGTACTGGAACTCGGAGAAGAAGGAGTGGGATGACGAGTGGGACACCCGGCGCCCGGAGCAGAAGAGCATCCTGCCCACGCGCGTGCGGGTGACGGTGACGGCGGTGGACGAGACGGGCAAGGAAGCGCGCTACAGCACCCAGACGCGCATCATGTTGAACACGGAGCTGCCGAGGTACTGATGCCCCTGCCCTTCCCCAAGCAGACGTCCCGGCGACGTCCCAAGCCTGTCGCGCCGCGCTCCGCGGCCGCGAACGAGCGGCGCTCGCGCGGCGTGGCGCTCATCATCGCGGTGGTGTCCATCGCGCTGCTCACCATCATCGCCACCGAGTTCGCGTACAACAGCCGCGTGGACCTGCAGCTCGCGGCCAACCAGCGCGACGAGGTCCGCGCGTACTACATGGCGCGCTCGGGCGTGGCGCTGTCGCGGCTGCTTTTGCGCTTCCAGAAACAGGTGGACGCGACGCCCATCCCCAACCCCGCGTCGCTCTTGAGCGGCTTTCTGGGCGGCAACGTGGGCGCGCAGGGCAACACGCCCCAGCCCTCCAGCCTGAACCTCCAGCTGTGGCGGATGGCGCGCGTGGACTGCCACATGCTCAAGGGCCTGGTGAAGAGCGAGGGCCTGGAGAACGGCAAGGAGGACGCGCCGCCCCTGGACCCGGTGGACGAGGACGACGGGAACTTCCGCATGGACGGAGAGGAGGACCCGGCGTCGAAGGAGATGTCGGCGCAGATGACGCGCCGCTCGTTCGGCGGCTTCGAGGGCTGCTTCCTGTCCACCATCTCCGACGAGGAGGAGAAGCTCAACGTCCACCGGCTGATGGCGGGCGCCGGCGACGCGCTGCCCACCGCGCTGCGCATGCTGGACATGCTCGAGGACAAGCGCTTCGAGTTCCTGTGGGAGCGCGACGACGCGAACAAGGTCCGCAGCAACCCGCAGGACGTGATGCTGGCCATCAAGGACTATGCGGACGACGACGAGACGGGCTCGGCCATCAACCGCAATGACCCGGTCAACCCCATGCCGTCCGGCTTCTCAGACGAGGGCTCGCCCTACAGCCGGTACGAGCCGAGCTACGAGCCGAAGAACGCGCGGTTCGACAGCGTCGACGAGCTGTACCGGGTGCACGGGGTGAATGACCAGTTCATGTCGGCCTTCCGTGACAGGCTCACGGTGTATCCGGACATCAACTCACGGCCCAACATCAACACGGACGACCCGGTGATGATGGGGCTGGCCATCATGTCGGTGGCGGACCCGGCGCGGCCGGACCCGCGCTTGAGGGACCCGGTGTTCCTCAACGAGCTCATCACCCGCATCCGCTCGGCGCGCATGTTCAGCTTCTTCGGCATGGCGGTGCAGGACTTCGTGGCGGTGGTGGAGAGCGCCGGCATCGTGGTGAATCCGGCCGTGAAGTCCAACGTGGCGGGCAACCGCCTCATCGGCGACAAGAGTCAGACGTTCACCATCAAATCCGTGGGAGAGGCGGGCAGCGTGCAGAAGACGCTGACCGCGGTGGTCCGGCTGGACGACACGCTGGGCAAGCTCCTGTACTGGAGAGAGGAATAGCATGGCCCGCATTCTTGGCCTCGATTTGGGCAGCCACGCCGTGAAGGGCGTGGTGCTGGAGGCGCGGACGAAGGGACACGCCACCCGGAGCTACGTGGAGGTGCGCCGTGCTCAGGAAGGCGAGCGCGCCGACACGCTGCGCGCCGCGGTGACGGAGCTGCTCGGCAAGCTGCCGCCGGGCCACGCCGACCAGGTGGTGGTCTCCCTGCCCGGCCCCGCGCTCATCACCCACACGCTGACCTTGCCGTTCTCCGACAGCAAGCGCATCGACGCGACGCTGCCGTTCGAGATCGGCAGCCAGCTCCCGTTCGACATCTCCGAGGTCGTCTACGACTACCAGGTCGTCGGCCACAAGGACCTGGAGGGCAAGGAGAAGGCGAGCGACCTGCTCGTCGGCGTGGTGCGCACCGAGGAGCTCAAGGCGCTGCTGGAGGTGCTGGCGGAGCTGAAGGTGGACCCGCGCGTCGTCACGCACCCCGGCCTCGCCTACCAGAACCTGCTCCAGCAGGCGGCGGGGCTCTTCGAGGGCGCGAACGAGGGCGGCGCGGTGGCGCTCGTGGACCTGGGCCACGAGCGCACGTCGGTGGCCATCGGCACGCCGGGCACGGGGGTCCGCTTCGCGCGCACGTTCGCCGGCGGCGGCAAGGATTTGAGCAAGGCCCTGGCCACGGAGTTCCAGACGTCGCTGGCGGAGGCGCACCACTGGAAGGAGCAGCACGGGGCGCTGGCCAGCGCGGCGAAGGGGCCGGACGCGGAGCGCGCGGCGGCGGCCTTCACCCGGGGGCTCCAGCCGGTGTTGCGCGAGCTGCGGCCCACGCTGAAGTCCTTCACCGCGCGCACCCGCCAGCAGGTGGGCGCGCTGGTGCTGTGTGGCGGGACCGCGCGCATGCCGGGGCTCGCGGAGCAGCTCTCCAGGGACTTGAACCTGCCGGTGCGCGTGCTGGCGCTGCCCGCGGACACGACGGAGGCCATCGCCGCCGACGACCAGCCGACGGCGGCGCAGGCGTACGCGCTCGCGCTGCGAGGCAACGCGACGGGTGCGCGCGCGCCGCGCTTCAACTACCGCCGGGGCGAGCTCGCCTTCAAGGGTGACTTCGACTACGTGAAGGACAAGCTGGGCCTCTTGGCGTCCTTCGCGGCGACGCTGCTCTTGCTGCTCATCGCGTTCGGCGTGGTGCGCAACTCGGTGCTGTCGCGGCGCGAGGCGCAGGTGGACGCGGCGCTGTGCGAGACGACGCAGCGGATCCTGGGGCGGTGCGAGAAGGACTACAACCGCGCGCTCAACATGCTCAAGGGCGTGGAGAGCCCCGCGGCGGCGCTGCCGCGCATGTCCGCGGTCAACCTCCTGGCGGAGGTCACCGAGCACGTCCCCAAGGAAATCCCGGTGAAGTTCGACCGCATCCAGATTGATACCGAGCGCGTCATCCTCCAGGGGGAGACGGACTCCTCCAAGCAGGTGGACACGCTGTCCAATGCGCTCCGGAACCACGCCTGCTTCAAGGAAGTGAAGCAGGGCAAGGTGGAGCGCACGCGGGACGGACAGAAGGTGACGTTCCGTCTGGACGTCCAGGTGCAGTGCCCCGGGACGGAAGGCGGGGAGAGCTAGTCATGGCCAGACTTCAGGAAGCACTCGCGCCGTTGCAGACGTGGTTCGAGCGGCTGAGCGAGCGTGAGCGGCGCATGGTGGCCGTCGCCGGCACGGCGGTGGCGGTGTTCGTGGTGTTCGTGGTGCTGATGACGTTCGCCAACAGCGCGTCCGGCTACCGCAAACGCACCGAGGACAAGCTGGGCAAGCTCCAGGAGGTGCAGGCGCTGGCGGCCAGCTATCGCGAGGCCCAGGCGTCGAGGCAGGCCGTGGAGACGCAGCTGACGTCCAGCAACGTGCAGCTCATCACCTACATCGAGGACAAGGCCACGGCGGCCGGGCTGCAGGTGCCCAACATGACGCCCAAGGGCGACGTGGGCATCGGCGACGGGAAGATCATGGAGAGCTCGGTGGAGCTGACGTTCTCCGACGTGGACCTGCGCAAGCTGACGGACTTCATGCGCACGGTGGAGAGCGGGCCGGGCGTGGTGAAGGTGAAGTATTTGCGCATCGAACCGAGGCCCAACGACACGCTGACGGCGTGGACGACGGTGGCCACCTACCGGATGAAGCAATAGCCCTATGTCCTCTGACTCCAAGTCCGCTCGTTGGAAGGTTATCCTGGGCTACGGCGCGTTCGCGCTCGTGGCCTTCATCCTCTGCCTGCTGCTCACCTTCCCGTACGAGACGGTGCGCGCGCGCATCATCAACGAGGCGGCGCAGGCGGGGCTGGCGGTGCGCATCGGCTCGCTGCGGCCGGGGCTGTCCGGCGTCACGGCCACCAACGTGCGGGTGAGCAAGCCGCCCCAGCCGTTGAGCCCGGACCTGATGGCCAAGCTCATCAGCGGCGAGGGCCTGCCGGGCGCGGCGGAGCTGGGCGAGGCGGTCATCATCGACAGCCTGGCGGTGCGCCCCACCCTCTTCCCTCCAGGCGTGGCGGTACGCGCCAACGCGATGGGCGGGACGGTGACGGCGTCGGTGGGGTTGCTGGGTGACTCGAAGGTGCGCGCGGACATCGACGGGCTCAAGGTCAGCGGCGGCAACCTGCCGGGCTTCCTCGGCGTGGACCTGGACGGCGTCATCAACGGCACGCTGGCCCTGACGCTGCCCAAGGGGAAGAGCCCGGAGCCGGACCTGTCCCTGGCGAACGGGGAGCTGCTGCTCGACACGCAGGGGCTCATCATCAAGGGCGGCAAGGCCTCCATTCCGATGGGCGGTGGCAACTCCATGCCCATGGACCTGCCGCAGGTGGCGCTCGGCGCGCTGGTGGGCCGTATCGACTTCGACAAGGGCCTGGGCACGGTGAAGGAGCTCAAGCTCAAGGGCGAGGACATCGAGGCGCTGGCCACGGGCACGCTGAAGCTGGGCAAGCGGCTGGAGTACAGCGAGCCGGCGATGGATGTGAACCTGCGGTTGGACCCGGAGGCGCAGAAGCGCCTGGGCCTGCTGGCGGCGGGCATCACCATCTTCCCTCCGGACAAGAAGGACCCGAGCTTCCGGGCGGCCAGGCTCGGCGGGTTCCTGAACCGGCCGACGTTCCTGCCCCGGCGGTAGCGGGCGACGGCTCGGGTGCGCCCTTCCCGGGGCGTGATGGTTGAAGTCAGCGCGCCGGGACGTGTAAAGCGCGGGCGCACAGGAGGGCCGTGGATGCCGGAGCTGGTGTTTTTCCGTCGTGGCGAGGAGGTGTTGAGGGTGGGGGTGGACCGGGCGAGGTTGGTGCTCGGTCGCGGCGAGCAGAGCGACGTCGCCATCCCGGACCCGGAGGTGAGCCGTCAGCAGGTGGCGCTGCTGTGGGACGGCGTGGAGTGCCGGGTGCAGGACCTGTCGGGCAAGGGCACCACGGTGTCCGGCACGTCCATCACCGAGGCGGCGTTGCCGGACGGCGCGGACCTGGCGCTGGGCCAGTGGCGCGCGGTGTTCCGGCTGAGCGGCGGCGGCGAGGGGGCCGATGTGGCCACCGAGGTGGGGCACACCACGTCCATCCAGGCGCGTGACGCGCAGTCCCTGCGCTGGCAGCCGGCGCAGGTGCGCGTGAAGCAGGGCCCCAACGAGACGGTGCACCGGTTCTCGGGGGACAGCTTCACGGCGGGCAAGGACGCGGGGTGCGACCTGGTGCTCCAGGACCGGTTCGCGTCCAGCAAGCACCTGAAGGTGACGCGGCGGGACGGGACGTTCCACGTCGTGGACCTGCGCTCGACGAACGGCACGTGGCTGGGGCCGGTGCGGGTATTCGAGGCGGAGGTGTCGTTGCCCACCACGCTGAGGGTGGGCGAGACGGAGCTGGTGCTCGAGGCGGCGGCGACAGGCAACCGCAAGGAGCCGACGTCGTTCCACGGCATCATCGGGAGCGACAACGCGGTGAAGGGACTGTCGGACCTCATCGAGCGGGTGGCGCCCTCCACGGCGGCGGTGACGATTCTGGGCGAGTCCGGCACGGGCAAGGAGCTGGTGGCGCGGGCCATCCACCAGTGCTCGCAGCGGGCCAACCGGCCACTCATCCCCGTGAACTGCGCGGCCATCTCCAAGGAGCTCATCGAGAGCGAGCTGTTCGGCCACGAGAAGGGCTCGTTCACGGGCGCGGCGAACGCGCGCAAGGGCGCCTTCGAGGAGGCGGACGGCGGCACGCTGTTCCTGGATGAGATTGGCGAGCTGCCGCTGGACTTGCAGGCGAAGCTGCTGCGTGCACTGGAGAGCGGCGAGATCAAGCGGGTGGGCGCCAGCCGGCCGATGCACGTGGACGTGCGGGTGGTGGCGGCGACGAACCTGGACCTGCTGGCGGCGGCACGTGAAGGCAAGTTCCGCGAGGACCTGTACTACCGCCTCTGCGTGATTCCGTTGCACCTGCCGCCCCTGCGCAGCCGCAAGGGGGACCTGCCGGCGTTGGCGGACCACTTCGTGAAGCTGTACTCGCCGCGGGGGCAGACGGTGAAGCTGTCCGCGTCCGCGATGGACCGACTCCAGAACCACGCGTGGCCGGGCAACATCCGCGAGCTGCGCAACGTGGTGCACCGGGCGCTGCTGTTGCGCAAGGGGCCGGTCATCGACGCGAACGATTTGACGTTCGACCAGGAGATGAACAAGGAGACGGGCATCGCGGTGCCCGAGCTGCCCCCGGGGATGACGCTGGAGCAGATGTTGGAGAAGCTCGAGCGGCAGATCGTCGAGGCGGCGCTGCGCCGGTACAACAACAACCGCGAGCGCGTGGCCCGTGAGCTGGGCGTGGCCCGCTCCACTTTGTTCAAGCGCCTGAAGGACTGGGGCCTGACGAAGCAGGACGAGCAGGAGTAGGCGTCCCCTCCTCCGTGCCTCGCGGACCTCGCGCGGGGCACGGGGACCCCGCCTCACTGTCTGGAAAATACGCGCACCGCGAGAGGTCCTCGAAATGGGCCATGGCGCCACCCTGCCCTGAAGGGCGAGGTTCGTCGCGTCCGGTGAGAAAAAACCGTCACACAGGCGCGTAGACCCTTTTCGCGGGTGGTTCGTTCCAAGGGAGGTCCCCGCTGGGGTGCCCAGGAGCCCACCCGTGATGCACGCCGCCGCCATCGACCTTCCGCCCCTCACGCAGCTCTACAACGAGCACCGCGCCCGCGCGCTCGCCATCGCCCGCCGTATCGTCGGTGACGCGGATGACGCCGAGGACGTCGTGCAGGACGTCTTCGCCCGGCTCGCCTGGAAGTCGCCCGGCTACGGCGGGCGCGCCGCGTGGACCACGTGGCTCCACCGCGTCATGGTCAACAGCAGCATCAACTGGCTGCGCGCACGCAAGCGCCGCGAGCGCCTGAGCCATGAGCCCGCCGAGCCCCTCTCTCCCGAGCGGCAGGCCATGGGCACGCAGATGGAGCGGCACTTCACCGCCGCGCTCGAGGACATCAACGAGCAGCAGCGCCAGGTCCTCTACCTGCGCGAGGTCCGTGGCCTGACGTACCCCGAAATCGCGCGCCTCTTGCGCATCCCCGAGGGCACCGTGAAGAGCACCCTCCACCGCGCCCGGCAGCGCACCTTCGAGCTGCTCGAGGAGCGCGGCCAGCGCCCCTGATGCACCTACTCGTCGCCCTTGGCGCCGACGAACTGGTCGCCCTTGTCCTTGAAGAGGACGTTGAAGCTGGTGAGCGAGCCGTACACGCGGGTGATGTAGCTCTGCATCTCCACCTTCTCCGCGTCGGACAGCTTCGGGTGCGCGTTGAGCTTCTGCTCGAGCACGCGCAGCCTGTCGCGCACCATGACGACCTTGTGGAACAGGTTGTCGATGGGCAGGTCCTTCGCTTGCAGCTCCGGGTTGCCCGGGACCAGGCGCACCGTGCCGCCCTCCCACTTGCCCGCGAGCGGCGGCGCCTCGGCGAGGCCCGACGCCTCCCGGAAGATGTCCATCAGCTCTTCACGCGTCATGTTCAGCCCATCCAGGTCGATGACTTCGTTGGGGTCCGCCACCCGCCGGCGAATCACCACCGGGGCCACGCTCCGGGCGGCGCGCTCGCGCGAGGGGGACTGCGCCGCCGGGGCCACGGCCGTGCCCCGGGGCGCGTACTTGTCACAGATGGGGGCGGACGGCGGAAACATCCCCCGAGACGACTGGAGCCGGCAGGGCCCCACCCACCCCCGGCGCTCATCCACCGAGTGAGGGCTCCACAGCTTGCAGTTGCCACACACCTGCTCTTCCGGCCGGAAGACAGGCAGTGCCAACGAGGTGTCCGCCGGCTCGGTCATCAGCGCGTCTCCCCCGCCACCGGCGGGCCCTTGCGCACACCCAGCTCCCTCAGCAGGGCGTCCGCGTTCTCCACCTGGTCCAACATCCACAGCACGTAGCGCACGTCCACGTTGACGTTGCGCGCCACCTCCGGGTTGTAGCCGAAATCGTTGGCCACGTTCTCCCAGACGCGGTCGAAGTTCACGCCCACCAGCTGCCCCCGGCCGTTCACCGTGGGGCTGCCCGAGTTGCCGCCCGTCGTATCCGCGTCCGACAGGAAGTTCACCGGCACCTCCTTGAGCTTCTTGTCCGCCCACGCACCATACCGCTTCGCCTCGGCCACCTTCGAGACGCGCTCGGGCACGTCGAACGGCTCCTCCCCCGTGTGCTTGGCCAGCATGCCCGACAGCGTCGTCTGCGGCGTGTACACCGCGCCATCCCGCGGCGAGTAGCCCTGCACCTTGGCGAACGTCACCCGCAGCGTCCCGTTGGCGTCCGGCGCCACGGGCTTGCCCGCATGCGCCAGCACCGCCTTGCGCCAGTCGGGCCGCAGCCGCGACGACGCGCCGTCGCGCCGGTCCTGCGCCTCGTCCAGCGCCTCCTGCTCACGCGCCAGGTCCAGGCCGAACGCCAGGAGCGGGTCCTTGCGAGCCTGAAGCTGCGCGAGCGTCTCCGTGCCCATCTTCATCCGCTCGGCCAGCGTGAGCACCTGCGTGCCCGCGTACATCGCGTCCACCTTCGCCGCCACGTCCTTCTCCACGAACGTCTTGCCGAAGTGCTTGTCCACCGCGGCGATGCGCTCGTCCGCGCCCAGCGCCTGCGCGCGCCGCACGAAGGCCGTCAGGAGCCGCTTCTCCGCGGGCAGGAACACGTTCTTCTGCTCGCGCTCCAGGCGGTCCTTGATGCGCACCTGCTCGCGCTCCATGTACGCCGGGCGGCGCTCCAGGTCGGGCTTCGCGCGCTCGGTGGCCAGCCGCGCCAGCGTCACCGCCAGCGACGGCCCCCGGGCGAGCCGGCCCGTGGCCCCGAGCAGGAACTCGCGCTCGAACACCTTCGAGGTGGCCTTCTGCTCGGCGAGCAGGGCCTCGCGGGCCTTCAGCGCCCCGCCCCACTTCGCGCTGTTCTTCGTCGCCCAGGCCGCCACGGCCGCCTCGGCCTCGCGCTGCTTCTCCACGATGCGCCCGCGCTTGAGCCCCGCCAGCTGCCCGCCCGCGTTCTTGTGCACGTTGTGCAGGCCCTTGAGCATGGAGGCCACGGCGATCTTCCCCGCCGGGTCCTTGTCCCCCTCCTCCTCGAGGATGCGGATGGCCTCGCCGAACACGTCGCGCATGCGCGGATAGAGCCGGGACTGGCGCTCCGCCATCTCCTCCGCGAGCAGCGCGCGGTAGGTGCGGCCCGGGTAGCCCAGCACCATCACGAAGTCACCGGGCTTGACGCCCTCGGGGGACAGCGGGAAGAAGAACTCCGCCTTGTAGGGCACGTTCTTCTCGCTGTACGCCGCCGACGTCCCGTCCGGCGCGGTGTACGCCCGGAGGATGGCGAAGTCGCCGGTGTGGCGCGGCCACATCCAGTTGTCCTCCTCGCCGCCGTACTCCCCCACCGCGCGCGGCGGGGCGTAGACGAGCCGCGAGTCCTGCAGCTCCACCGCGTCCACCAGCGTGTAGTTCACGCCGCCGTCGAACGTGGACACCTGGCAGCGGGTGGCGGGGCGCTTCTCGCACTCGGCCACCAGCTCCTTCTGCTTGCGCTCGATGGCCTTGAAGCGCGCCGTGTCATCCGCGCCCTCGGGCACCGCCGCCAGCACCTGCGCCGTCACGTCCGTGAAGCTGCGGGGGACCTGCACGCGCGCGCCCTTGCCGGGCAGCTCGTCCTTGCGCTCCGTGGCCAGGAAGCCCTGGGTGATGAGGTCCCTCTGGGGGGTGCTGTGCTCCTGGATGATGCCGAAGGCACAGTGGTGGTTGGTGATGACCAGGCCCGTGTCGGAGATGAAGGCGCCGGTGCACCCCCCCACATTCACGGCGCCCGCGAGCAGGCCGGTGCCGCGCTTGGGGTCCCACAACTTCTTGGGGGGCACCTGGAGGCCCTGGGCGCGCAGCCAGGCCGGGTCCAGTTCCAGGACCTGCTGGGGGGTCCACTTCCCTTCCCCGGCGAGCGCCGGGGCAGCCACGAGCGAGAGCAGGAGGAGCGTCTTCTTCATGCCCCATCCCTACCCCGTCCGGCGCCCGCAGGCGACATCCGCCTGACGTCACGACGCCCCGCGGCAAGCCAGGAGTTTCCCGGGAAGAGGGACCCGACTTAAGTGTTGGGGTGTCCCATGGTGGGGAGGCCCCGGTACCGATGAAGACCGCCAGCGGTGCACAGCTCGATTTCGGCCGCCTGGCCCTCCTGCTCGTCATGCTGGGGGTCGGCTGGTACTTCTGGTACTCGCCCGTCTTCTGGCCCCTGAAGCTGCTGGTGGTGATGATGCACGAGAGCGGGCACGCGCTCGCCACCCTGTTGGTGGGGGGCTCCGTGGACCGCATCCACCTCGCGGCCGACGAGTCAGGCTCCTGCTTGTCGCGCCTGCCGCCGGGCATGCTGCGGCAGATCGCCGTGTACTCGGGCGGCTACCTGGGCAGCGCGGTGGCCGGCGCGGGCCTCCTGCTCGCCACCTTCCGCTTCCGGCTGCGCCGGTGGGTGCTGGGGGCCGCGTGTGTGTGGCTGGTCGTGATGGGCCTGCTCTACGCGGGGGACGCCTTCACCCTGGCCTTCTGCGTGGGCACCGCCGCGGTCATGGGCATCGGCGCGAAGTGGCTGCCGGACGGCGCGGTGGACTTTGTCAACCTGTTCATCGCCGCCTTCACCGCGCTGTACGCCGTGTTCGACTTGCGCGACGACCTGTGGAACAGCGCCGTGCGCTCGCGCAGCGACGCGGCCCTGCTCGCGGACCTCACCTACGTGCCCGCCGTCGTGTGGGCCGCCCTGTGGACGCTGCTCGCGGTGGGCCTGCTCTCCATCGCCGCCTACCGCTCGCTCCACGCAAGGCCCCAGGGCCTGCAGATGCCCCCCGTGGGCTCCCGGGCCCGGAGGGCGTGACAGCTCGGCCCTCCTCTACGACCTGACGTCGACGCAGCGCTACCCCACCCGCATCCACCTCAACGGGATGGGAGAACTGGGCCGGGCGACGACGGAGTCGGAGCTGTTCACCATCACCACGAAGTGGCGGCCATCGCCCCGTTCGCCACCAACATCGGCGCACCGGGTGACACGCCCACCTCGTCCTGACGGGCAGCGCGCACACCGGCGGGCCCCAGTCGTACGGCACGCAGGCGTTCCGGGACTGGATGCCCGCCCAGCAGCGGAGGTAACCGGTTACAGGCCCGCAGCGCCCATGAGGCAAGACAGGCTGGATTCTTCCATCTCCGCCTGAATCGACCCTGGGAGCGCCGAGCCGCCCCGTCCAACACGACAGGCATTCTGCAGACGCGCACGGGCACGTGTCGCGCCGACGCGGATGTGCGCGCTCGGCGCCGCGACAGCCGCGCCCCAGGTCCAGCGGAACGTGAGTCTATAATTAACCGCTAAACAAAATTTCACTGATTTGTCTGCCACAAAACAGACACGCTATGAGTGCGGGTGACGTGGCCAGGATGGGCCGCGGTCATCCCCACACCCCAGGAGCAGGCAATGAATCTCAAGTCAGTGATGGGTTCACTGGTGTTGGCGTCGCTGCTGTCGACGGGCGCGGCGTTCGCGCAGAACATCGAGCCGGTGCCCGAGCACAACACGGGCGACCTCCCCAACAAGGAAGGTGAGCTGGCGCGCATCCCGTTGAGCAAGGTCCTGCGGGACGCGCCGCGTGAGGACATCGAGCAGGCGCCGGTCGAGGGCTTCCTGCCGGAGCTGCCCATCCTCGTCGACGGCGTGCGCTACACGGCGCAGCAGCTCCAGGAGCGGGACATCCACCTGTCCCACTACGTGCTCGACGGCAACTCGGCGGCGATGGCCGTGGTGCAGGGCTTCCGCACCACCGCGGACCTGACGAAGTACTTCCAGCAGACCCACCAGTTCCCCTCCGAGCAGCCCACCACGGGCATGGCGCCGTGCAACCCCTGGTCGGTCTTCTTCGAGCACTCGTGGTACGGCGGCGCGGCGTTCTCCGTCTACCCGGGCTGGGGCTACAACACGCTGGGCTGGTGGAATGACCGCATCTCCTCCATGTGGAGCACCCAGTGCGGCCGCTGGACGCTGATGACGGAGCACGCCTACTTCGGCGGCCACGTGCTGTGGGTCGGCCGTGCGTGGGCCATCGGCAACATGGGCAGCTACGGCTGGTACACGGGCTTCTGGCCGTTCCGCCGCTGGCACTCGTGGAACGACCGCGTCTCGTCGGTCGCCGTCTACTGGTAGTCCCATCGTGACGTGAGCGGGCCGGAGGCGTGTCCTCGCGCCTCCGGTCCCGCGTCGGAGCAGGCGCTCACTTCCTCGGGCGCATGCGGAACGCGACGAACGAGGCGACGTCCGGGAAGGAGAAGTACGGGTTCTTCTGGCGCACCTCCCCCAGCGCCGCCACCGGGACGTCCGCGTAGTCGTGCCCCGGCCACAGGCGCGTGGAGTCCGGGACCTTCAACAGCACCTGCGACAAGGAGCGGTACATCGCCTCCGGGTCGCCGCCGTTCATGTCGCACCGCCCGCACCCGTTGATGAACAGCGTGTCCCCGGACACGAGCGCGTCTCCGGCGAGCAGGCAGTGCGAGCCCGGCGTGTGCCCCGGCGTGTGCAGCGCGTGGAACGTCTCGGCGCCCACCGGCACCGCGTCTCCGGGCCCGAGCAGGCGCAGCGCGCCCGACAGCTCGCGCAGCTCCGCGGAGAACTCCACCTCCGCCCGCTGCGCGTAGACAGGCACGTCGTGTCGGGACAGCAAATCCGGCAGGCCGTTGATGTGGTCGAAGTGGCAGTGCGAGACGAACGCGCCGGCGAGGCGCTTGCCGTCCTCTTCCACTGCCCGTTCAATCGCATCCACGTCCCACGCCGGGTCCACCACCACGACGTCGGGCGAGTCCGCCGCGCCGACCAGGTAGACGAAGTTGTCCATGGGGCCCAGCTTGAGCTGACGCACGTAGGGATTCCGCATCTCTCACACCTCCCGGGGAGACTCTAACGCCCAAGACTTGAAGGCACGGGCGCTTCCCACTTGAATGGACGTCTTTTCCCTGGAGGTCCACACCCCGTGAAGCGCTCCCTGCCGTTGCTCGCCTGTACCCTCCTCGCCGGCTCGAGCGTCGTCGCCAAGGAACGGTCCACTTTCAAGTACACCGCGCCTCCGGACGGCGAGCGTCCGGTCATCGTCGACGCCGTCATCGCCCCTCAGGGCAGCGACTTCGCCATGCGCCTGCGCTTCGACAAGGAGCCGTGGGGCGAGGAGTGCAAGAACCGCTGCGCCAACGCCACGCTGCTCATCGACGCGGACTCCAGCAAACAGACGGGCCTGAAGCTCACGGCGGGGGCCCCGGGCAACGGCGCCGACCTGGCCGTCATCATCCAGGGCGTGCGGGAGTACGCGACGGAGAGCGGCAAGGGCGCCAAGAACTGGCTGCGCGTCAAGGTGCGCCTGCTCAACAACGAGGCGAGCAGCGTGGACGACGGCGAGCTGCTCGCCGAGCTGAGCCACAAGCACGACACCGACCGCATCCAGTCCGATGGGAAGACCGTCTACCTGCTCGTCGACAGCACCCACCCGTCCATCCCCGCCGGCCGCAAGGCGCGCGTCGTCTACCAGCCGCCCGGTGGCAAGCCCATCCAAGCCAACGTGACGGGCCTGATTGGCGGAGGCGGCTCCAAGGGCAATGTGAAGATCTTCAAGGATGGCAACTGGGGCAAGGCGCCCAAGGCCGACCCCTGACGCCTCGGTCGCCACGCGTTTCGCGTCCTCGGGCCCGCGGTGGGCTCGTGGGACGCGCGCGTCGGCGACAGTCCGTGAGTGGGGCCATTGAGCAGCATGTTCCGGGGGCCCGTCACGTCGTCGCTTCCGGAGGTGCGCCTTGAAGGTGCTCGCGCGAGGCTCCCAGCTCGAGGGGCTTCACGGAGGTCGGTCGCACCTTCGAGTTCTTCGGGTGCGCCGCCCCGCCTTCGGTGCCGGTGTCGCCGCTCTGCTCCTCGCGTCGCCGCTCACAGCGTGTCGGACGGAGCCACCACCGCCGAGCTATCTCCGGGTCGAAGGAGCGGCCCCGCGGCTCACGGACGTCCCCGCCTCGCGAGCCCTGCTGGTGGTCTTCTGGGCCACGTGGTGTCCACCCTGCCGCACCGAGACGCCGCGGTTGGTAGCGCTGGCCGAAGCACCTCCTGACGCGCTGCGTGTCGTCGTCTTCAGCCACGACACGGAGGCGAAGGCGGTGGAGACCTTCTTCGAAGGGCCGCACCCCGCCGCGCTGCATCTGCGCCTGGACGAGGGACACCAGGTCGCCCGCGCGTTCGGCGTGGACACCCTGCCCCAGAGCTTCCTGGTGGTGGACGGGCGCCTGGTCGCTCGATTCTCGGGGCCTCGCGAGTGGGATTCGCGAGGCATGCGTCGTCTGCTGGAGAAGTTGATCCGCGAGCACCCGGTACCAGCGTCGGCCCCGCCGCGTTGACTCTCCGCGGAGACCTCCAGTAAGCCTTCGGGTCGATGCGGTTCCTCCTGCGCACCCTCGCGCTCCTGCTCGTGCTGATGACGGGTGGCGTCTTCCAGACGCTCGCCTTCGCATCGGACACGCACGCGGACTGCGAAGAGGAGGCCGAGGAGGGGGACTGCTCGGACTGCGCCACGGATTGCGCGCTGTGCCTCTGCTGTCCGTTGAGGGCCGCGCCCGCGCCCCTGCCCTTCGTGAGCCAGGTGGAGGAGCCGCTCGTCAGGCCCCCCATCCACGTCCACCCGGACGTGCTGCTCCCCGGCGGCGTGGGACGCGACATCTTCCAGCCTCCCAGAGCGTGACTCCGCCCCTCACGGGAGACGTGTGTCCAGCGAGTCCCCATCCCGGGTCTCGCGCGGACGCGCACGTCACCGTGCTGCCCCGCTGCAGCTGAAGCCACCCTCCGCGCGCTCCCGCGCGGACATCCACCGCCGGGGCACCGCCCTGGCCGGAGTCATGTCATGCGTTCCATCCAGACCTTCGTGCTCGTCGTGTCCCTCGTGTCCTTCCCCGTCCTCTCCGCGTCGGCCGAGGAGTCCAAGCCCGCGCAGCAGTCGCAGGCCGCCGAGAAGCCCAAGTGTGAGCACGGCGTGCAGAAGTCCCTGTGCACGCGCTGCAATCCGAAGCTCGCTGCCGTCTTCAAGGCCAAGAACGACTGGTGCGCCGAGCACGAGCGCCCCGAGTCCCAGTGCTCCCTCTGCCACCCGGACCTCGCGAAGAAGGGCGTGAAGTAGATGGGCCCCCGCATCGGTCTCCTGGCGCTGGCGGGGCTGCTCTGTCTCGGCACCTCGTGCACGAAGTCCGCCCCGCCCGAGGTCGCGAAGAGCACCCTCTCCGATGCGGGGCCCTCGTCCCCCGAGGCTCGCGCCGTCACGCTGTGCGAGCACGGCGTGCCCGCGGAGCTGTGCACGAAGTGCGACCCCGACCTCGTCGACGTCTACAAGGCCCAGGACGACTGGTGCGAAGAGCACGGACTGCCCGAGTCCCACTGCCGTCAGTGCAACCCGTCGCTCTCCTTCACCGCGCCAGCCACTCCCGCCGACTGGTGCAAGGAGCACGCGGTCCCCGAATCGAAGTGCACCCAATGCAACCCGAAGCTGGTGGCGGGCTTCATCGCGGCGGGCGACTACTGCCGCGAGCATGGGTTCCCGGAATCAGTCTGTCCCTTCTGTCACCCGGAGCTCGTGAAGGCCGCGGGCGCCGAGATGCCGCTGTTCCCCACACCCGGCACACGTATCCGATTGGCCTCCACAGACACCGCGCGGGAGGCGGGACTCCAGACGCATCGACTCCAGCGCAGGCACTTCGCGCGCTCGCTGGAGGTGGTGGGCCAGCTCACCTTCAACCAGAACCGATTGGCGCGGCTGTCCGCGCGAGGCGATGCGCTGGTGAGCGAGGTGCGCGTCGACGAGGGGGACGACGTCAAGGCGGGTCAGCCCCTGCTCGCGCTCACGTCGCCTTCCGTCGGACAGGACAAGGGTCGGCTGTCCTCGGCCCTCGCGCGGCTGGAGACGGCTCGCGCGGCGCTCGCTCGGGAGCAGGAGCTGGTCGAGCGTGGCATCAGCCCTCGCAAGGATTTGGAGCAGGCCCGGGCCGAGCTGGCCGCGGCCGAGGGCGAGCGTGAGGCGGCTCGCGCGGCCCTCAGCGCCGCGGGAGCGGCACAGGGAAGCACTGAGGGGCGCTACAATCTCTCCGCACCCTTCGCCGGGACGGTGGTGGCTCGCGACGCGGTGTCCGGCCGACATGTCGCCGCGGGCCAGACGTTGCTCGAGGTCGCCGACCTCTCCACGCTCTGGGCCCTGCTCGAGATTCCCGAGGCGGACTCGGCCCAGGTGCGCGCGGGGCAGAAGGTCTCCCTGAGCTTCGAGGGCCTTCCCGGAGAGGTCCGTGAGGCCACGCTCACCCGCGTGGGCGCCTCCGTGGACCGCGCCACCCGCGCGGTGCGTGCCCGCGTCGAGCTGCCCAATCCCGACCGCGCCCTCAAGGCCGGCCTGTTCCTGCGCGCGCGGATTCAAGTGGCCGAGGAACACGAGGCGCTGATGGTGCCCCACTCCGCCATCCAGCGCGCCAAGGGACAGGTGCTCGTCTTCGTGAAGAAGGACGAGACGCTCTACGAGCCTGTCCCCGTGGAGCTGGGCGCGGGCACGCGTGACGAGGTCGAGGTGGTCAAGGGCCTGCGGCCCGGCATGGAGGTCGTCACCACGGGCGCCTTCCTGCTGAAGACCGAGGTGCTCAAGGACTCCATCGGCGCGGGCTGCTGTGAGGAAGGAGGCCCGTAGCCCATGCTCACGCGCATCATCGATGGGTCACTGGAGCACCGTGGCGCGGTGCTGCTGGGCACCGTGGCGCTCGTCATCTCGGGGCTGCTCGCGTTCCGGGCCTTGCCCCTCGATGCCTTCCCCGACACGACCCCCACGCAGGTACAGGTCAACACGGTGGCGCCCGCGCTCTCGCCCGTCGAGGTGGAGCGGCAGCTCACCATTCCGCTCGAGCAGCAGCTCGCGGGACTGCCGCATCTGGAAGAACTGCGCTCCATCTCCAAGTTCGGGCTGTCGCAGGTGACGCTCCAGTTCCGCGACGGCACGGATGTGTGGTTCGCGCGGCAGCAGGTCTCGGAGCGGATGGGCCGCGTGAAGATGCCTCCGGGAATCGAGGCACCCACGCTCGGGCCCGTGGCGACGGGGCTGGGCGAGGTCTTCCACTACCTGGTCAAGAGCAGGAGCCGGAGCCTGGAGGAGCTGCGCACGCTGCACGACTGGGTCATCGCGCCCCAGCTCCGCGCGGTGCCCGGTGTGGCCGAGGTGAATGCGTGGGGAGGCCGCGAGAAGCAGTGGCACGTGGTGGTGGAGCCGCAGCGACTCCGACAGTTCGACCTGTCCCTGGGCGACCTGTACCGGGCCCTGGAGGCGAACAACGCGAACGTGGGCGGCGGCATGGTGGAGCGCGGTGGTGGTTCCAGCCTGGTGCTCGGCATCGGGGTGCTGGAGGACGAACGGGCCGTCGGCGACGTGGTGGTGGCCGCGCGAGACGGCGTGCCCGTGCGCGTGCGCGACGTGGCGCAGGTGGAGGTGGGGCACGAGATTCGTCGAGGCGCGACCACCGCGGATGGCGAGGGGGAGGTCGTCCTGGGCCTGGGCTTCATGCTCATGGGCGAGAGCTCGCACGAGGTGACACGGGCGCTCGCTCGGCGCATGGACGAGGTGAAGCGGCGCCTGCCCGACGATGTGCGGGTGGACGTCGTCTACGAGCGCACGGAGCTGGTGGACCTGGTGCTGCGCACGGTGCGCACCAACCTGCTCGAAGGCGCGCTGCTGGTCATCGCCGTCCTCTTCCTCTTCCTGGGCAACTGGCGCGCGGGGCTCATCGTCGCCTCCGCCATTCCCCTGTCCCTGCTGTTCGCCTTCAGCGGCATGCTGCGCTTCGGCATCGCCGGCACCCTCATGTCCCTGGGCGCCATCGACTTCGGGCTGGTGGTGGACTCGTCCGTCATCCTCGTGGAGAACGCGGAGCGGCACCTGGCCGGGGCCCGCGATGGACGGAGCCTGAAACAGGTGGTGCGGGACGCGGCCGTGGAGGTCCGCAAGCCCACGCTATTCGGTGAGCTCATCATCATGGTGGTGTACCTGCCCGTGCTCGCACTGGAGGGCGTGGAGGGGCGCCTGTTCCGTCCCATGGCGCTCACCGTCATCCTGGCCCTGCTGGGCAGCGTGCTGCTGTCCATGACGTTGATGCCGGTGCTCGCGTCGTTCGCGTTGGAGCGAGGCAAGCGAGGACACCCCGAGCCGCGCCTCGTGCGCTGGCTGCAGCGGGGCTACCGGCCGCTGCTGGAGTGGAGCGTGTCCCATGCTCGCACGGTCCTCGTCGTCGCGGGGCTGCTGGTGGTGGGCACGGGGCTGGCGGCCACGGGGCTCGGTCGCGAGTTCGTCCCGAGGCTGTCCGAGGGAACCCTCGTCATCAACACCGTGCGCCTGGCCGAGGTGTCCCTCACCGAGTCGGTGCGCTACGGCGGGCAGGTGGAGAAGGTGCTCCGGAGCCGGTTCCCCGACGAGGTGGCGCGCGTGTGGACCCGCACCGGGACGGCCGAGGTGGCGACGGACCCGATGGGCATCGAGCTGTCCGACGTGTTCGTCACGCTCCATCCCCGCGAGCAGTGGAAGCGCGCCGCGACGCAGGAGGAGCTGGTGGCGGAGATGAAGGCGGAGCTGGCGGACCTGCCCGGCATGCGCATGGCGTTCCTCCAGCCCATCGAGATGCGCGTCAACGAGATGATCGCCGGCGTGCGCGGGGACGTGGGCATCAAGCTGTTCGGCGATGACCTGGACGTGCTCAAGGCCAAGGCGCGCGAGCTGGAGGCGCTGGTGCGCGCGGTCCCGGGCGCCACGGATGTGACGCTGGAGCAGCTCACGGGTCAGCCCGTGCTGGAGGTCACGGTGGACCGGGCCGCCATCGCGCGGCATGGCATCGCCGCGCGCGACGTGCTCGACGTGGTGGAGGCGGTGGGCACCCGCGTGGTGGGCGAGGTCCGCGAGGGCGAGCGCCGCTTCGACCTGGCGGTGCGGCTGGCCGAGGCGTACCGCAATGAGCCCGCGAGGCTGGCCACCGTGCCCGTCACCGCGCCCGGAGGCGAGCGTGTGCCCCTGGGTCGGCTGGCGACGATTCGCGAGGTGTCCGGCCCCACCACCCTGCAGCGCGAGTGGGGTCAGCGGCGCATCGTCATCCAGGCCAACGTGAGCGACGGCGACCTGGGCGGCTTCGTCTCAAACGTGCGCGACGCGCTGGCGAAGGTGGAGCTGCCGCCGGGCTACCACCTCCGCTACGGCGGCCAGTTCCAGAACCTGGAGCGGGCCCAGGCACGGCTGGCCATCGTGGTGCCCATCGCGCTGGGACTCATCCTCGTGCTCCTCCACCTCACGTACCGTCGCTGGGTGGACACGCTGCGAATCTTCGCGGGCGTCCCCTTCGCGCTGATGGGTGGCGTGCTGGCGCTGCTCGCGCGCGGGCTGCCGTTCTCCATCTCCGCCGCGGTGGGCTTCATCGCCGTCAGCGGCGTGTCCGTGCTCGGGGACATGGTGCTGGTATCCCGGCTGCGGCAGCTGCTCGGCCAGGGACGCGCGCCCCCGGAAGCCCTGCGCGAGGCCGCCGTCTCCCGACTGCGTCCGGTGCTGATGACGGCCTCGGTGGCGGCGCTCGGCTTCCTCCCCATGGCACTCAACACGGGCATCGGCGCGGAGGTCCAACGACCGCTGGCCACCGTGGTGGTGGGCGGCGTCCTGTCCTCCACCCTGCTGACGCTGCTGGTGCTCCCGGCGCTCTACTCGGTACTCAGCGCAGGCCGGGGAAGCCGCCACGGAGGCGAGCGGACGCCCACCACCGAGCACCTTCCGAACCCGGAAGAGCAGACCCGCGCCGTGTCCTGACGAAGGCCCGTGACACGGCGCATCAAGGAGCGGCCGGGCAGCCGAACGGTCCCTGGGCGCCCTCCCCCCCGGGGTCCAAAGCCTCCCTCGCCGGCCCATCCTACCCGCACCCACCGTCCCGCCCGCTGGGGAGTCTCGCGTGCCCCGGCCGCCGGAATTTCAGGGGGTTACAGAGATGTTCCACTCGGAGACAGGACTGCACGGAGATTCAGGTGGGACGCCTCGGAGTACGTGCAACCCCCCGAATTCGTTCCCTTTGTCAGGGGGGCATGGTAGTCCCGCCGCTTTGTTGAAGATTTCAGAGTCCATGGCGCGGAGTGCGCGAGTCACGCACCGCGTTCGGGTACGAGACGTTCTCACCTGGGTTCGAAGAGCATGCGCGCAGAAGGCGAATTGAAGACGCGAAAGAAGCAGGGAGGCTCCGGCGGCGGGGGTGGTGCCGCGGGTGCCGGTGGTGGGGGTGATGGGTTCGTCCCGGCCTCGCTGGCCGACGAGGCGCGTCGCCGGTACATCAACTACGCCCTGTCGGTCATCACCTCGCGCGCCCTGCCGGACGTGCGCGACGGCCTCAAGCCCGTGCAGCGCCGCATCCTGTACGGCATGTGGAACGACCTGAACCTGTCGTTCGACACGAAGTACCAGAAGTGCGCCCAGGTCGTCGGCGCCATCATGGGTCGCTACCACCCGCACGGCGACGCCTCCATCTACGACGCGCTCGTGCGCATGGCGCAGGACTTCTCCCTGCGCTACCCGCTGGTGGACGGCCACGGCAACTTCGGCTCGCTGGACGGCGACTCCGCGGCCGCCTACCGCTACACCGAGTGCCGCCTGGACAAGCTCGCCACCGAGATGCTCGGGGAGCTCGAGCGCAAGACGGTGGACTTCCGGCCCACCTACGACGGCACCCGCAACGAGCCCATCGTCATCCCCGCACGTGTGCCCCAGCTGCTGATGAACGGCACCACGGGCATCGCCGTGGGCATGGCGACCAACATCCCGCCCCACCACCTGGGCGAGCTGGTGGACGCGCTCGTGGCCCTCATCGAGACCCCGACGCTGCTCACCAAGGACCTGCTCAAGTGGGTCAAGGGTCCGGACTTCCCCACCGGCGGGCAGATCCTCAACGACAAGAAGGAGCTGCGGGAGATCTACGAGACGGGCCAGGGCAGCGTCCGCATCCGCGGCGAGTGGGACACCGAGGAGCTCAAGCGCGGCGGGACGCAGATCATCATCACGTCCATCCCGTACACGGTGAACAAGTCCACCCTGGTCTCGAAGATCGGCGACCTGGTGCGCGAGCGGAAGCTGCCGCTCATCGTGGACGTGCGCGACGAGTCCACCAAGGACGTGCGCATCGTCCTGGAGCTCAAGAAGGACGCCAACGCCGAGCTGGTGATGGCGTACCTCTACAAGCACACGCCGCTGCAGACGACGTTCGGCGTGAACCTGACGTGCCTGGTCCCCAGCGAGGACAACCCGGAGGTCGGCACGCCGCGCCGGCTCAACCTCAAGGACATCCTCCAGCACTTCCTGGACTTCCGCTTCGCCGTCGTCACGCGCCGCTTCCAGCACGAGCTGGGCGAGCTGCAGAAGCGCGTGCACCTGCTCGAGGGCTTCGAGAAGGCCTACGACGCGCTGGATGAGATCATCCGCATCATCCGCCAGTCCGAGGGCAAGCAGGACGCGGCCCAGAAGCTGATGAAGCGCTTCCAGTTGGACGAGCTCCAGGTGGACGCCATCCTGGAGATGAAGCTCTACAAGCTGGCCCGCCTGGAGATCCTCGTCGTCCAGAAGGAGCTCAAGGAGAAGCGCGCGGAGATCAAGCGCATCGAGGGCATCCTCAAGGACAAGAAGAAGGTCTGGTCCACCGTCAAGGACGAGCTCGGGGAGATCAAGGGCCAGTACAACGACAAGCGCCGCACGAAGATCGGCGGCGCGGGCTCCGAGGAGGTGGAGTTCAACGCGGACGCGTTCATCGCGGACGAGGACGCCCACGTGGTCCTCACCCGCGACGGCTGGGTCAAGCGCGTGCGCGAGGTGAAGGACCCGTCCTCCACCCGTCTGCGCGAGGGCGACGCGGTGATGGCGGTGCTGGCCGGCAGCCTCAAGGCCAACCTGGTGCTGTTCAGCAACTTCGGCACCGCGTACGTCACCCGCTTCAACGACATCCCGGCGTCCACCGGCTACGGCGACCCGGTGCAGAAGCTGTTCAAGTTCGACGACGGCGAGCGCGTGGTGGCCGCCTGGTCGCTGGACGCCCGGCTCGAGGCCCCGGCGAAGCTGGTCGGCGTGACGAAGCAGGGCATGGGCATGCGCTTCCTGCTGGAGCCGCACCTGGAGGTCTCCACGCGCGCCGGCCGTCGCTACGCGAAGACGGGCGAGGGCGATGAGATCATCGGCGTGCGCGAGGCGGGCGAGAAGGACCTGCTCGCGGTGCTGACCAAGAAGACCAACGCCCTGGTGTGCAAGGTGGCGGAGGTCAACGAGCTGGCCGGCCCCGGCAAGGGCGTCACCGTCATCAAGGTGGATGACGACGACCAGGTGGTGGAGTTCCTGGTCAGCGCGCCCAACCAGAAGGACGCGAAGATCGACTTCGACACGCAGAAGGGCCGCAAGCTGCAGCTCGCTCCCGCCAAGTACGGGGTGACGGGCCGCGGCGGCAAGGGCCACGAGATGTCCAAGCGCGACGCGGTGGAGGACGTGGCCCGGCCCGTCGTCTTCATCCCGTTGCCCGAGAAGAAGGATTAGCCAGAGGACGCCATGGCGACGAAGAAGGAAAGCTACACAGGCGCGGACATCCAGGTCCTCGAGGGCCTGGAGCCGGTGCGCAAGCGCCCGGCCATGTACATCGGCGGCACCGACAGCGCCGGCTATCACCACCTGCTGTGGGAGATCCTCGACAACTCGGTGGACGAGGTCATCAACGGCCACGCCACCACCGTCGAGGTCGTGCTCCACAAGGATGGCCGCAGCATCACCGTGGTGGACAACGGGCGCGGCATCCCCGTGGACATCATGCCCAAGCTCAAGAAGCCCGCCGTGGAGGTCATCCTCACGACGCTGCACGCGGGCGGCAAGTTCGAGCAGGGCAACTACATCCACTCCGGCGGTCTGCACGGCGTGGGCAGCTCGGTGGTCAACGCGCTCGCGCGCAAGCTGACGATTGAGATCAAGCGCGAGGGCAAGAAGTACGTCCAGACGTACGCGCGCGGCAAGCCCACGAGCGCGCTGAAGGTGGACGGCGCCGCGCGCGGCACCGGCACCTCCATCACCTTCGAGCCGGACCCGGAGATCTTCGGCGAGAAGCTCAAGTTCGACTCGGAGCTGGTGCGCGAGCGGCTGGAGGCCAAGAGCTACCTGCACAAGGGGATGACGGTCATCTGGAAGGATGAGACCGCCAGCCCCGCGGCGTCCGTCACGTACAAGCACGACGGCGGCATCGCCGAGTACCTCACCAAGGTGGTGGCCGAGCGGGCAAAGCCCCTGGTGCCGGCGGGCAGCGCCACGTTCTACCACTCGCGCGACAACGGCGTGCGGCTGGAGGCGTCGCTGGGCTGGACGGAGGCCACCGACGAGCACATCCGCTCGTACGTCAACGGCATCCCCACCAACATGGGCGGCACCCACGAGGCGGGCCTGCGCGGCGCCGTCGTCAAGGCGGTGCGCAACTACATCGAGACGCACGACCTGACGCCCAAGGGCGTGTCGCTCACCGCGGAGGACATCCGCGAGGGCATCACCGCGATTCTGTCCGTCTACGTGGTGGAGCCGCAGTTCCAGGGGCAGACGAAGTCGCGGCTGAACAACCCCGAGGTGACGGCCCAGGTGGACGGCGTGCTGCGCCCCGCCCTGGAGAAGTGGCTCAACGACAACAAGAGCGTCGCCGAGGCGGTGGTGGCCCGCATCATCCTGGCCGCCCGCGCCCGCGAGGCCAGCCGCGCCGCGTCCCAGGCCGTCAGCCGCAAGACGGCCGTCAGCCACCGGCTCAACCTGCCGGGCAAGCTGGCGGACTGCTCGTCCACGGACCCCAACGTCAGCGAGCTGTTCCTGGTGGAGGGTGACTCCGCAGGCGGCTCCGCCAAGCAGGGCCGGGACAGGCGCACCCAGGCCATCCTCCCCTTGCGCGGCAAGGTGCTCAACGCGGAGCAGGCGTCCACGGACAAGGTCGCCGGCAACAAGGAGCTCCAGGACATCGTCAGCGCGCTGGGCTGCGGCATCGGGGCGGACTTCGACATCTCCAAGCTGAGATACGGCCGCGTGTTCCTGCTGATGGACGCCGACAGCGACGGCCACCACATCGCCACGCTGCTGCTCACCTTCTTCTACCGCCACCTGCGCCCGCTCATCGAGAGCGGCGCCATCCACATCGCCCAGCCGCCCCTGTTCCGCGTGGACATCGGCAAGGAGACGTACTGGGCGCTGGACGAGGCGGACCGCGACCGCATCATCCGCGAGAAGGTCAAGGGCAACGCCAAGCCCAACATCATGCGGTTCAAGGGTCTGGGCGAGATGACGGCCGACGAGCTCAAGCAGACCACCCTGGACGTGAAGAACCGGATGAGCCTGCGGGTCACCATCGACAACCCCATCGAGACGGACCGCGTCATCAATGACCTGATGGGCCGGGACGTGAGCGCCCGCTTCCGGTTCATCATGGAGCGCGCCGGCGAGGTCGAAGCGCTGGACGTCTAGCCATCCGTCATCCTGCCGCGAGTCCCCGCCACCCCGGGTGTTGCCCCGAGGGCCGAGGCGGGGGCTCGTGACGGCCCTTTCTAGCTCGGCTAGATTCCGACGCCGTGAACACCTTTCGCCGACTTGCCCTGCTGCTCACGCTGCTGTTGGCCGTCCTCCCCGCCCACGCCCAGACGACGCGCAAGAAGGCCGCGCGCAAGAAGGCCACCCCTTCCAGCAAGGTGGTGAAGGCGAAGAAGAAGAAGCCCGGCATCAAGGGCCAGAAGAGCCCGGTCACCGCCGAGCCGACGGACGTCCAGGACGTCGAGTCGCCGCAGCCGCTCGTCTTCGGGGAACCCGAGCAGCCCTCCCCCCCGGACAAGCCCGTCGCCACGGACAAGCCCACGGTGGCCACGCCCGTGCCACCTCCGGCGACCAAGCCCCACGAGCCCGTCAAGCCCAACGCGCGGCCCTCGCTGGCGAACACCCCCGCGGTGGCGTCCGGCACGGTGGCGCTGTTCTCGGTGGCCCGCACGCCGGCCGCCGCCGACGCCGCTGTCCGCCTGGAGGGGGAGCTGACGAGGCACCTGCAGCGCGGCGGGGACATCCCGTTCGTGGACCTGGGCACGGCCTTCCCTCCTCCGGAGCCGACGCCGCTGACGCAGGCGGATGGCCTCTACGAGGAGGGCCGGGCCGCGTACGACAACCTGGACCCGGAGGCCGCCGAGGCGAAGTTCCGCGCCGCCGCCGAGTCCTACGAGAAGTCCCCCGGTGACTTCCGCCCGGAGCGGCTGGGTGAGACGTACCTCTTCCTGGGCGCCGCCAGGCTGCTCAACGGCGACGCCGCGGGCGCGAAGGCGGCCTTCGTGCGCGCCGCGGTGGCCGAGCCCTCCACCCGTCCGGACAAGGCGCTCTTCGGCCAGGACGTGCAGAAGGCCTTCGAGGACGCCCGCGCCGAGGTGGGCGCGCGCCCCGCCGGCACGCTGGTGGTGGAGTCCAGGCCCGCGGGTGCCAGGGTGAGCGTGCGCGGCCAGGAGCTGGGCGTGACGCCGCTGCGGGGCGTGACGGTCCCCGCCGGCCACCACGCCGTGGTGGTGACGCTGCCGGGCCACACGCCCTACGCCGAGTACACGGAGGTGAAGTCCGGCGCGAGCGCGCAGGTGAAGGCGGAGCTCAGCCCCGGGCCGGGACTGACGGCCCTCCGCGACGCCTCCGTGCGCGCCGGTGGACAGGCCGCCTTCGACAGCGAGACCCTGCCGCCGGACACCGCCGCCATCGCCGACCGGCTGGATGCGCGCTACGTGGTGGTGGCCGCCGTGTCGCAGGACAAGAAGGGCCGGCTCAAGGCGGAGCTCCAGGCGTGGGACGTGCGCACCCAGGCGCGGCTGCGCGGCGTGGACATCGACCTGTCGGGCCGCGAGCGCGACCAGAGCCCGGAGGCCGCCGCCCAGCAGGCGCGCGACTTCATCCAGGGCGCCATCTCCCCGCGCGTCGCCGAGAGCGGCGCGTCCGGCCAGTCCCTGCTCAAGCGGCCCTGGTTCTGGGCCGTCGTCGGAGGCGCCGCGGCCGTCACGGCGGGCGCCGTCTTCGTGGCGACCCAGGACAAGGGCCGCCCGTTCAACCCCATCACCGGAGGAACAGGCTTCTGAGCTCCGGGTTGAATGACGGTTCGCCCGCTCGCGTCGCTCGTTTCTGAGGTTACCCCATGAGAGCCCTCGTCCTCGCCCTGCTTCCCTCGCTCGCCCTGGCGGCGTCCCCCGCACCCGCGCGGCGTGCCACCAGCCTCCTCATCCCCATGGACCCCGCGGCCGAGTCCGGCAGCGTGAAGATGGAGGGCTACATGAACGAGGCGCTGGGGAACTTCTCCGGGTTCACCGTCCGCAAGTCCGAGGAGATCTTCGGCCTGCCCGCCGACCCCAACGCCCAGTCCGCGATGGAGCGCGCGCGCAAGGGCTACTCGGAGAGCGCCGCCGCCTTCGACAAGAAGGAGTACGACGACGCGGAGACGAAGGTCCGCGCCACGCTCAAGGAGCTGCAGAACGCTCCGGCGGCCATGCGCGGCTGCTCGCCTTTGTGCGAGTCGCTGGCGCTGTACGCGGCGCTGTTGCACCTGCGCGGGGACGTGGAGGAGGCGAAGCTGGTCCTCATCGACCTCATCGCCGTGTCCCCCACCTTCGAGCTCAACCCCAAGCGCTTCAGCCGGGACTTCATCGCCCTGCGCGTGCAGGTGGCCACCGGGCGCACGTCCCAGCTGCGCGGCAGCGCCACGGTGAAGTCGCGCCCCGCCGGCGCCCGCGTCTACGTGGACGGGGAGATGGCCGGGTACACGCCGGTGACGATTCCCGCGCTGACGGTGGGCAAGCACCTGCTGCGCGTCGAGCGGCCCGGCTTCCGCCAGCACGGCCAGCTCATGGAGGTGACGCCGGATGACGTGGAGGTGAGCACGGAGCTGGTGCCCACGGCCGCGTACAAGGCCTATGACGCGCAGCTGGACCGGGTGGCCAGCGAGGTGTCGCGCGGCATCAGCCAGGCCAACGGCGTCGCGGGGCTGGGCAAGTCGCTGGGCCTGGAGCGGGCCATGGTGGGCACGGTGAGGAGCCACGGCGAGGGCACCGAGCTCATCCTGGGCTACTACGACCTGCGCAACGGCCGGAAGCTGGGCGGCCGGCGCGTGGTGCTCCAGGGCGACGAGTTCGGTCAGCTCAAGTCGGAGATGGAGCGCATGGTGAATCAGCTGGTGAACACCAGCGAGGGCGGCGGGGAGAAGGTGGTGCGCAGCTCGGATCCGCTCGACAACCGGGGCGGCACCGAGGACTGGGGCGCCGAGGACCGCGGCGGCCGGACGCGCAAGCAGGAGAAGTCGAAGAAGCCCGGGGATGATCCGCTCGACGGGGTGTCTGGAACCGAGGACTGGTGACACGAGGCGCTTGTCCCCGGACGGGCGATGCCTAGAGTCCGGGGCTCTATGCGCCTGCTCGCCCTCCTGCTGCTCCCGTCGCTCGCGCTCGCCCAGACGAGCTCCATCGTCCAGGCCCCCCTGCCCTCACGGGGCCTGACGTTGCCCCCCACCGGCGCCGCGCTGGTGGACGAAGCCACGGCCCTGTCGCTCAACCCCGCGGGCCTGGGCTTCGTGCGCTCCGGTCAATTGTTCTACCTGCACGAGCGCAACCTCGAGCAGGACAGCACCGCCGACGGCGTCTTCCTGGGCGCCAAGCTGTTGGGCCTGGGCCTGGGCGCGTCGATGGAGTGGATGCGCCCCCGCCACGGGCCGGACTACCGGCGCACGTCGCTGGGCCTGTCCCTGGGGGCCCCCACGCTGCAGCTGGGCGCGTCCTGGCACACGTTCGGCTCGGACGACGAGGACGTGGACTCGCTGGACACCTTCGACGTGGGCCTCACCGCCCGGCCCGCCCGCTACCTGTCGCTGGCGGCGGTGGCCAGGAACCTCAACGCCCCACGGGAGGGCGCCTTCAAGATTGAGCGCGCGTACGACTTCGGCCTGGGCCTGCGCCCGCTGGGCGAGCGCTTCACCCTGGGCGTGGACTGGCTCTTCTCGGAGGGGGCCTTCCGGCAGGGGCAGGCCACGTACACGCTGCAGGCGGAGGTGATTCCGGGCCTGCGGCTGGGCGGCGGCGTGTCCCACGGCTTCGTCGACGCGGTGCCCCTGGCGCTCCAGCTGGCCGTCACGGTGGACACCGGCCATTTGGGCCTCACCTACGCGGCGGGCGGCGGGGAGAACGGCACGGACCACGTGGCGCAGGTGCGCCTGTCCACGGAGAACTACCGCTCGCTGCGGCCGCCTGGCGGCGTGGTGACGATGCTGGACCTCAACGACGTGCTGGCGGGCGGCGGCAGTCCGCTGCTGTCGCTCTTGGGCGTGAGCGAGGCGGACCCGTACCTCCGGCTGTCGCGGTGGCTGGACCTGGCGGCGAAGGACGAGCGGCTGTCGGGCGTGGTGCTGAAGATGGAGGGCCTGCCCGGCGTGGACTGGGGCAAGGCGGAGGAGCTGCGCCAGGCGGTGCTGCGGCTGCGCGCGTCCGGCAAGCGGGTGATGGCGGTGCTGCTGTCGGCGGATGACCTGGGCTACTTCGTGGCGTCCGCCGCCGAGCGCGTCTACGCGCTCCCCGAGTCGTCGCTGCCCATCAACGGCCTGGCCGCGAGCCTGCAGACGTACGGCGGGACGATGCAGAAGCTGGGCGTGACGTGGGACGTGGCGCGGGTGGGCAGGTACAAGACGGCGCCCGAGCAGCTCACCCTCACCGAGCCGAGCGAGGCCTCGCGCGAGGTGGTGAACGCCTACCTGGACAACGAGGTGGCCTGGTACGAGCGCGCCGTCACCCAGGCTCGCAACGTGCCGGTGGAGAAGCTGCACGAGCTGTGGGCCGCGGGGCTGGCCACGCCGCAGCTGGCGCTGAAGCTGGGCTTCCTGGACGGCCTCATCCTGCCCTCGGAGCTGGACGGCAAGGTGCGCGAGCTGGTGCCGGGCGGGCGCTTCAGCGCCACGTACGCGCCGCGCGACGAGCGCGAGGGCCGCTGGGGCACGCGCCGCCGCGTCGCGGTGGTGCCGGTGCTGGGGACGATTGCCGGCGGCAAGAGCCGCGAGGACCCGCTGGGCTTCAGCCGCATCGCCGGGGCGGAGACGGTGGTGCGGGCGCTGGAGGCGGCGAAGTCGGACCCGTCCGTGGTGGCCATCGTGCT
The DNA here is from genome assembly GCF_006518215.1 of Myxococcus sp. AB025B. Classification (NCBI taxonomy): domain Bacteria; kingdom Pseudomonadati; phylum Myxococcota; class Myxococcia; order Myxococcales; family Myxococcaceae; genus Myxococcus; species Myxococcus sp. AB025B. Next base: position 41,146 of record NZ_SRLW01000005.1, on the reverse strand, counting down.
GCGCGTGGACTCGGGCGGCGGCGAGGTGCTGGCCTCGTACCTGATGTACCAGGCGGTGGTGGACGCGGCGAAGGTGAAGCCCGTCATCGCCTCCATGGGCGACGCGGCGGCCTCCGGCGGCTACTACGCGGCCATGGGCGCCACGGAGGTGCTCGCGCTGCCCACGACGATCACCGGCAGCATCGGCGTCTTCTACTTCAAGCCCGCGCTGGAGGGCCTGCTGGGAGAGAAGCTCGGCGTGAGCCAGCAGACCCTCTCGCGCTCGCCCATGGCGGACGTCTTCGGCATGTGGAAGGCGTGGACGCCGGAGCAGCAGGCCGCGGTGCAGGGCTGGGTGGACTCGTCCTACGACATGTTCATCACCGAGGTCGCCAAGGTGCGCAAGAAGGACAAGGCGGAGGTGGACGCCGTGGCGCGCGGCCGGGTGTGGAGCGGCAACGACGCGCTGGCGCGCGGGCTGGTGGACCGGCTGGGCGGCCTGCAGGAGGCGGTGGAGTCGGCCCGCCGACACGCGGGCGTCCCGGCGTCGGAGGAGCTGGACCTGGTGCTGATGGGCGAGGCGCGCGGCTTCTTCTCCAGCCTGGGCGGGGAGCCGGGCGTGCAGGCGGCGCTCGCCCTGCTGCCCGCTCCGGTGGAGCCCTTCCCGTCCGCCCTGCGGGAGCTGGCGCGACAGGCGGGCGTGGACCTGGAGATGCTGCGCCCGGGGATGAAGGCGATGATGCCCTTCACCCTCACCGTCCGCTGAGCAACCCCCAGGCGGGCCGCGGGGTCGGCCCGCCAACACCGGCTGAAAAAACCGGGAGCGCCGCGAGGCTCCTCTGTTAGTGTTGTCTCCGCACCCCGGTCGGCCTTGGGCCACCAGGGTGTTCCAGGGACCGGCGGTTCGGCCTTTCGCGTATCTCGAAGGCCCCGCGCCCGGCTTCCTGTCCCACAGCCTGAGTCACCCTGCGTCCCCCCGCCCTCCCCTCGGGATGGCCCGTGAGGGGCGCACACGGTCTGGAAACCTCATGAGCGAAAACTCCGATAACCGCGACCCCCGTGATGCCACCCCGCCGCCCGCGGCTGCCCGTCCCGTGCCTCCTCCCGAGGCGGAAGACGACGGCGACGAAGGCGACGACGAGGGTGGCGACGAGGGCGAAGGCGGAGGCGCCTCCGCGTCGGGCGGCCAGCCCGGCCAGCCCGGTCAGCCCGGGGGACGCCGCCGCCGTCGGCGCCGTCGCCGTCGTGGCGCGCAGGTGCTCTTCACGCCGGAGGGTCAGGCGTACCGCATGACGGCGGGCCCGGACGGCCAGCAGGTCCAGGTCTTCCTGACGCCGCAGGAGCTGGAGCAGTACAAGCAGCGCCAGGCGCAGCAGCAACAGCAGGGCCAGCAGCAGCCCCAGCAACAGCAGCAGCATCAGGGCCACGGCGGCGGCCAGCAGCATCAGCGCCAGCACCACGGCGGCCAGGGCCAGGCGCAGCAGCAGTCCAACCTGGCGCCGGTGGAGGGCGTGCTGGACACGGAGGTCAAGGGCCCCAACGCGTTCCTGCGCCAGCTCAAGCGCAACCTGCTGGCGGCGCCGGACGACCCGGAGCTGCCCAAGAACCTGGTGCAGAAGCTGCGGCTGCGTCAGGGCCAGTACCTGACGGCGTTCGCGCAGATGCGCGGCCACAAGGGCATCATCCAGAAGGTCGACACCGTGGATGGCCGTCCGCTGGAGGGCGTGCCCCGGCTGCCGCACTTCGCGGACCTGACGTCGGTGGACCCCACCGAGCGGCTCAAGCTGGAGAACGGTCACAAGGAGATGGTGACCCGGGTGCTGGACCTCATCTCGCCCATCGGCAAGGGGCAGCGCGCGCTCATCGTCGCGCCCCCGAAGACGGGCAAGACCATCATGCTCCAGCGCATCGCCCAGGCGGTCATCTCCAACCACCCGGAGGCGCACGTCATGGTGGTGCTCATCGACGAGCGGCCCGAGGAAGTGACGGACATGCGCCGCAGCATCAAGGCGGAGGTGCTCGCGTCCAGCTCGGACCGGCCCACCGGGGACCACCTCAAGGTGGCGGAGCTGGCGCTGGAGCGCGCCCGGCGCCTGGTGGAGACGGGCAAGGACGTGGTCATCCTGCTGGACTCGATTACACGGCTGGCGCGCGCCTTCAACAAGGAGGTCGACAACTCCGGCCGCACCATGTCCGGCGGCGTGGACAGCCGCGCGCTGGAGCGCCCCAAGCGCATCTTCGGCGCCGCGCGGGCGACCGAGGAGGCGGGCTCGCTCACCATCATCGGCACGGCGCTCATCGACACCGGCAGCCGCATGGACGAGGTCATCTTCGAGGAGTTCAAGGGCACGGGTAACTCCGAGGTCACCCTGGACCGCCTGCTCGCCGAGAAGCGCGTCTTCCCCGCGGTCAACATCGCCCAGTCCGGCACGCGCAAGGAGGAGAAGCTCTTCACCCAGCGCGAGTACGAGAAGGTGAAGAAGCTGCGGCAGATGCTCTTCGCGGTGAAGCCCGTGGAGGCGATGGAGGCCCTGGTGAAGCGGCTGTCGCGCTACACCTACAACGACGAGTTCCTCGACGAGCTCTGAGGGGCGCGCTGGGGGTGGTGTGGCGGGCCCGGCTCTGCTTAAGGTGGCGGCATGATTCAGGGCTCGGGCCGCTGCCACTACCACCCGGAGCGCGCCGGCCTCGGTGTCTGCGTGGAGTGCCGGCGGGTCATCTGCCGGGAGTGCACCACGCAGTTCGAGGGCATCAACCGCTGCGCGAGCTGCCTGGGGCGACGCCTCCAGGCGCTCGAGGGCCCCGCCGAGCGGCGCGAGTGGACGGTCGGCAGCGGCCTGCTCGCCGTGGCGGGCCTGGGCCTCGTCTGGGGGGCGGTCTACATGACGCTCCACCTGGTGATGGGCTGAGCCATGGCCGTCTCCGCGCTCGAGTTGCGGCCCCGGAACGCCATCGCGGTGATGGACGCGGCGCTGCGCCTGTGCGCCCGGAGCACGGGCGTCTGGGCCCTCACGCTGCCGGGGGGCGCCGCCGTCATCGCGTCCGTGCTGTACCTGGCGGAGGCGGCGCGGATGGGGCACTCGCTGGTGCTGCCGTCGCTGGCGTTCACCCTGGCGTGGTTCGCGCGGGGTGTGGGCCAGAGCGCGGCCGCGCACCATGTGCAGGCGGTGTTGCTGGGCCCGGCGGAGCCCACCACGTGGGCCTCGCTGAAGGCGGTGCTGGCGAGGCTGCCCTCGGTCTTCGTCGCGGTGGCGTACCTCTTCGTCTTCAACTGGTTGCTGTTCAACCTGACGCTGGGCATCGCGTTCTTCATCGTGTCGGCGCAGAGCGTGGGCTACGCGGCGGTGATGGAGGGGCGCGGCTCGGTGCTGCGGCTGTACGGGCAGTGCTCGCGGCTCCTGGGCCCGGCGCGAGGCACGGCGCTGAAGGTGCGCTTCCTCATGTCCGTGCAGGTGCTGGTGTTCTTCAACCTGCACATCGGCCTGAACTTCCTGCTCATGATGGCGCGCAAGCTGTTGGGCGTGGACCTGACGTTCGCGGAGCGTTACGCCTCGCTGGACAACATGCCGTGGCTGCTGTTCCTGGCCGCCCTCACCTTCACGCTCTTCGAGCCCGTGCGCGCCGCGGCGGCCACGCTGCTGCTCGTCGACGGGCGCGTGCGACAGGAGGGGTTGGACCTGCTGGCCGCGGCGCAGCAACTGCCCCCGCGCTCCACGGGCAAGCCCCTGGGACAGCGGAGCGCGGCGATGCTCGCGGTGTTGTTGGGGCTGGGGCTGCTGACGGGCACGCCGGCACGAGCGCAGGAGGATGAGCCTCGCGCGCCCGTGACGTCGAGCCGCGAGGCCGTGCGTCGGCTGGGCCAGGTGGCCGCGGTGTGCGAGGGGGCGGGTCCGGAGGAGGACGCGCGCTTCGAGAAGCTGGGCGCGCTGGGGACGGGTGAGCGCGGCAAGCTGGACCGGCTGGTGCGCGCGGTGGAGCGGCAGGCCTACGACGACGAGGACTGTGACTCGGCGCTCGGCACGCTGGAGCAGGGGCTGGAGCAGGGCTCGCGGACGGTGCAGGCGCAGGCGGCGGTGGATGCGCGACAGGCCTCGGCGCGGGCGCGGGACATCCTGGCGCGGCCGGAGTTCGCGGTGGCGCCTCCGGTGGAGAAGGCCGCCGAGGAGCCTCCGGAGCCGACCCAGCCTCCCGGCTGGTGGCGCCGCTTCACGACCTGGCTGGGGGAGTTCCTCAAGAAGCTCTTCGAGCGGGACGAGGCGCCGCCCACGCGGAACTTCACGCCACCCGTCGTGTCCGGTGGCGCCGTGGCCAACACGCTGGTGGTGGTCATCGCGACGCTGACGGTGGCGGTGCTGCTGTATGTGCTCTGGAGCGCGCTGAAAAAGAACGTGCGCCGCAAGGCGGGCGAGGGGCTGGAGGTGTCCACCCTGGACGCCTCGACGCTCGCGGGGGACGCGGGCCATGCGCTGTCACGTCCGCCGGAGGGCTGGGCGCAGCTCGCGGACGAGCTGGCCGCGAAGGGCGAGTATCGCGAGGCGGTGCGCAGCCTCTACCTGGCACTGCTGTCCCGACTGCACCGCGACGGGGCGATCCTCTACGACGTGACGCTGTCCAACTGGGACTACCTGAGCCAGTTCAAGGGGCGCATGGAGTGGAAGCCCCGCTTCCGGGAGCTGACGCTGCGCTTCGACTTCGCGTGGTACGGCAACACGCCGGTGGGCAGCAGCGGCTACCAGGAGTTCCGCGCCCTCAGCGCGCCGATGCTCGCCGCCCCCACGCCCCAGGAGGCCTCCGGTGCGTGACCGCCTCCTCGAGCTGATGGTGGGCCATGGGGTGCTCGCCGTGGTCAGTACGCCGATGCGCACCGCGCTCCCTCGCAAGGAGGCGGCCGGTGCGTGACCGCCTCCCCTTGCTCGCGGTGGGCGGTCTGGTGCTCACCGTGGTGCTCGGCTCGCTGCTCATCTCGAGCGCGCGTCGTGGCGAGTTCGCCGACACGCTGTCCACCTACCGCGCGCAGGAGGACGGCGCGCGCGCGCTGTACCTCCTGGCGGAGGAGAGCGGCCTGCCGGTGACTCGCCGCATGGCGGACCTGCGCATCGGCACGACGGGCGCCACGACGCCGGTGCTGCTCGCGGTGGAGGTGCAGGGCTCTCGCGAGGATGACCTGGAGCAGACGCAGCTCGCCGCCGAGCCGGACGCGGGCCTGGGCGACGAGGACGTGCCACGCACGGGCTTCAACACCTTCCGCGCCAGCGCGCTCGACGACCGCGAGGTGACGGAGCTGCTCACGCACGTGTCCGCGGGCGGCTCCGCCGTCTACGTCCCCTGGGGCTCGCGGGAGAACCCGCTGCTCGACGCCTTGAGCGTGAAGCTCATCAAGGCCGACACGACGCTGCCCATGCGCACGCTGGTGCCCCCCTTCCCCTCCCCCTACACGCTCGGCGTGGAGCGGGTGGAGGTGAAGGTGCAGGCGTACCTGGAGCTGCCGGCCACCGCGGTGCCCGTCCTCGAGGACGAGCGCCTGGGCCGCATGGTGGCGGCGGTGGTGCCGCACGGCCAGGGCCGGGTGCTGGTGCTGGGCGCACCGGAGCTGGCGATGAACGTGGCGCTGTCCCGCGCGGACAACGCGCAGTTCTGGCTCTCCTCCCTGGCGGCGCTGGGCCCCGGCCCGTACGAGTTCGACGAGTTCCACCACGGCTTCACCAACGAGCGCTCCGTCGTCGACTTCGCGCGCCGCTACGGCCTGCACTTCGCGGTGCTCCAGCTGCTCGCGGGCGTGGCGCTGTGGTCCGTGGCGCTCAAGCGCTTCGGCCGTCCCCGCCCCCCGCCCGAGTCCGTGCGCGTGGGCGCCACCGATGCCCTGTTCGCCATGGCGCGGCTGTACCGCGAGGGACGCCACCACGGCTTCGCGGCGAAGCTGGTCGCCCGAGGGCTCACCCAGGAGTTCGCGCTGCACGCGGGCCTGCCCGCGCACGCGGCGCCCAAGGCCGTCTCGGAGGCGCTGCAGGAGCGCGGCCGGGAGGACCTCGCGCGAGGCCTGCGCGAAGTGGTCGGCCGGGCCGACACGGTGAACAACGACTCCGACCTCCAGCAGCTCACCGCGCGAGCGGCCACGCTGCGGCAAGGTCTCCACCCCGCCGGCCAGGGCCGGCGCAGCACTTCCGGTACCCCATGAACGCGAACGACCCCGCCTCCCCGCTCGTCCAGACCGGCTCCGCCGTGCAGGCCGCCCATGCCATCCGCGAGGGCGTGCTGCGCGAGGTGCGCAAGGCCGTGGTGGGCCAGGACGAGGTGCTGGAGCTGATGCTCTGCGGCCTCATCGCCGGCGGCCACGTGCTGCTGGAGGGCGTGCCCGGCGTGGCCAAGACGCTGATGGCCAAGGCGCTCGCGCGCAGCATCGGCTCCGACTTCAAGCGCATCCAGTTCACCCCGGACCTGATGCCCGCCGACATCCTGGGCACCAGCGTGTTCGACTTGAAGTCCCAGGGCTTCGTGCTCGTGAAGGGCCCCATCTTCACGGACCTGCTGCTGGCGGACGAAATCAACCGCGCCCCGGCCAAGACGCAGTCCGCGCTGCTGGAGGCCATGCAGGAGCGCGGCGTCTCGCTCGAGGGCCGAAACCTGCCGCTGTCTCCCCTCTTCACGGTGTTCGCCACGCAGAACCCGGTGGAGTCGGAGGGCACGTACCCGCTGCCCGAGGCGCAGCTGGACCGCTTCCTGCTGAAGATCGACGTGGGCTACCCCGCGCCCGAGGAGGAGGACGCCATCCTCGCCTCCGTGCACCGCGGCTTCGACGCCGGCGACCTGGCGCGCGCGGGAGTGCGTCCGGCGGTGACGAAGGAGGGCCTCCTGGGCGCGCGCGCCGCGCTCAACGAGGTCAACGTGGAGCCGCCGGTGCTGGGCTACATCCGCAAGCTGGTGGCGGCGACGCGGACCTCCAGTCGCATCCGCCTGGGCGCGGGCCCTCGCGCGGGCGTGCACCTCTTGCTCGCGTCCAAGGCGCTGGCCGCGCTGCGCGGGCGCAACTTCGTCACGCCGGACGACGTGCGCTTCCTCGCGGGCCCCGTGCTGAAGCACCGGCTGCTGCTGTCGCCGGACGCGGAGCTGGACGGAGCCACACCGTCGGACGTGCTGCGCGAGGTGGTGCAGGCGGTGGAGGTCCCCCGGTGATTCCCACCGGGCGCCTCTGGGCGCTGTTCGCGCTGCTGGCCGTGCCCATGATGGCCGCGGGGTTCTTCCCGGGCCTGGGCGGCGCCGTGCTGGCGTTGGACGCGCTGGCCCTGGCGCTCGCCGTGCTGGACTTCCTGTGGGCGCGCGCGGTGCGGCTGGAGGTCCGGCGCGTGTTGCCGCAGCGGCTCAACGTGGGCGTGCCCAACAAGGTGGAGCTGCGGCTGGTGCACCGGGGCGGCCGGATGGCGCGGGTGCGCGTCAAGGACGGCGTGCCGGAGTCATTCACCGCCGTGCCCGACGAGGCCACGCTGGAGCTGCCCCCGGACAGCGAGACGCGCTGGGTGTACCGGGTGACGCCCGCCCGGCGCGGCCGCTTCGACTTCACGGAGGTGACCGCGCGGGTGTCGGGCCCGCTGGGGCTCGTCCTCCACGAGCGCGTGTTCCCCACCACGCAGACCATCTCCGTGTACCCGGACCTGCGAGGCGCCAGCCGCCTGCTCTTGTCCGGCGCCGCGCTGGACCTGGTGAACCTGGGCCTCAGGCAGCTGCGCCGCGACGGACGCGGCAGTGAGTTCGCGCGACTGCGCGACTACGCGCAGGGAGACAGCGCGCGCGACGTGGACTGGAAGGCCACGGCCCGTCGCGGACGGCCGGTGACGCGGGTGCTGGAGTCGGAGCGCTCACAGTCCATCCTCATCTGCGTGGACGCGGGCCGCTCCATGGCCGCGCAGGTGGACGGGCTCACCAAGCTGGACCACGCGGTGAACGCCGCGCTCTTCCTGGCCTTCGTCGCCGTGCGCAACGGAGACCGGGTGGGGCTCGCCGTCTTCGCGGACGGCGTGAAGACGTACCTGCCTCCCGCCGCGGGCCGCACGCAGTATCGGAAGATGGTGGACGCGCTCTACTCCACGACGCCCAGCCTCACGTACGTGGACTACCTGGCCCTCTTCAAGGAGCTGAACGTCCGCCTCACCCGGCGCAGCCTGCTGTGTGTCTTCACGGACTTCCTCGACGAGGAGCAGGCGTCCACCATGATGGCCCCGCTCCACCGGCTCGCGCGGCGGCACGTGCCCCTGTGCCTGTCGGTCAAGGACACCGCGCTGCAGAAGCTCCTGCGCACGCCGCCGCCGGGTCCGGAGGAGGCGTTCCAGCACGCCGTGGCCTCGGAGCTGCTCGCGGACCGTGAGGTGCTCAAGGCGCGGGTGAGCCAGGGCGGCGTGCAGATGCTCGATGTGCAGCCGGATGACCTGAGCCTCGCGGCCGTCAACCGCTACCTCGACATCAAGGCCCGGGGCGTCCTCTAACCCCGCCATGCATCCGCTCTTTCAATCCGGCGACGTCGCCGCGCACCGCATCGACGACGCCGAGGCCGAGCGCTTCCAGCCCCTGCTGGAGCGCTGCGAGGACTTCTTCCGTCTGTGCTACGGCCGCCCCGCGCGTGCGGACGAGGCCCGGCGACTCACCCTGGAGCGTCCTCCTGGCGTGACGCCCGAGCAGGGACACCTGCTCGCCCTCGTGGATTCGACGGGCGCGTGGGTGGGCATCTTCGAGGGGCTCCGGGACTTCCCGACGCGACGCGAGGCGTACCTCGGCCTGCTGTTGCTGGAGCCTGGGACACGGGGACGCGGACTCGGCGCGGGGCTGCTCGCGGGCTACGAGGACTGGCTGCGCGCGTCGGGCCAGCACGTGCTGCGCGTGGGCGTGGCCGAGCCCAACCCGGCGGCGCTGCGCTTCTGGACGCGCGAGGGCTTCCAGCCAGAGACGTGGGTGGGGCCGATGGCGCTGGGCGAGCTGAGCTACCGCGTCCTCAGGATGCGGAAGACACTGACGGCACCGGCAGCCACCCCGTGAAGCGGGTGTCGGTGTCGTTGCCGCGCACCAGGTGCAGCCCCCGCTTGAAGAGCGCGTAGACGCGGAAGAAGGACTCCAGTCCCGCGCGCTCGGCGGCGCTCATCGGCGCCGCGCCGAGAATCACCTTCGGGTCGCCCTTGCCTGAGTCGACGAAGCCGAGCACGCCCACCACCGGTAGCCGCACCCGCTGCCCGCGGGCGAGCCGCGCGCCCAGCACCACCGCGTCGAGCGGGTCTCCATCATCCGCCACGAGCCCCGGGATGCTGCCGTAGTTGTACGGACACGGCACCGGCGACACGAAGTCCACCGAGCCATCCGCGCGCCGCTTCACGAACGAGAAGCGGGGACACTCGATGAGGACCTCGGGCAGGGGCGGCAGCGGGGGCAGGAGCAGCACCCGCCCCGTCTAGCACGGCCCCGACGCCCACGATGCCCGTCAGGCCGCCGGGGGAGCGTCCGGGCCTGACCCGGCCGGGTGGGCGTCTCGCAGCCAGTCCGAGAACAGGTACGCATAGACGCCCGAGCCCACCACCAGGGCGAACGTCACCTTGAAGGCCACCGACAGCTTGGGCGGATGGATTTGCGACACGGTGCCCTCGATGAAGCCCGCGAGCACGAACAGCGCGAGCGTCCCGAACAGCAGCTTCACCGCCGTCACCGCCTCCAGGCGCAGCGCCTGTCCCCGGGTGAGGCCCTTGGGGGCCACCAGCCCGCGCGCGATGACGAGCCCCGCCGCGCCCGCGATGCAGATGGCCGTCACCTCGGGGATGCCGTGCGGGAGGATCCACGCCCAGAACCAGCCGGCCATGCCCTTCGCCGCGTACACCTGCGCCAGCGCCCCCAGGAACAGTCCATTGACGAACAGCATGATGGCCGTGCCCAACCCCAGCGTCACGCCCAGGGCGAAGGCCAGGAAGGCCACCTGGATGTTGTGCGTGAAGAGGTACGACGAGAAATGGGCCTGCTGGTCGGCCGTCATCCCCTCGCCCTTCGCCTCGTCGGCGGCGCGCTGGACGGGGTCCAGGTCCAGGTGCTCGGCGGGCACCAGGTAGTGCGCCGCCTCCGGGTCCACCAGCATCCCCAGGTAGCCGAAGCCCCCGCCCGCGAGGAACAGCAGCACCGCGGCGAGGTACATGCGCACCTCCCGGTGGAAGAGCGCCGGGAAGCCCCGGGCCACGAAGCCCCACACGTCCGCGAACCGGGGACGCCGCCCCGGGTACGTCAGCGCATAGGCCCGGCCCACCAAATCATTGAGGTACGCGCTCACGTCCGCCGAGCCGCTGCGCGCCCGGACCCAGAGCAGGTCGCTCGACACGGCGCGGTAGAGCTTCCCCAGCGTCCGCGCGTCCTCCAGGCTCAGGCCCCTGAGGCCCCGGGTCTCCGACTGGTCCAGCAGCCGTTCGAGCTTCTCCCAGCGAGGCCGACGCGACGCGATGAACTCCGCCATCTCCATGACGACACTCTAGCCCAGCGGGGAGGGATGCCCACCCTGCCCTACGGGCGTCAGTTGTGGGAAAACAGGAACATGACGTGTCGGCTGGCGTTGCTGGGGTGCCTTCTGGCCTGTGTGACGGGGTGCAGCTCCATGCGAGCACTGTGCCCCCTCGAGGGCGGCCGCCCCTGGGTCGAGGTGAAGAGCCCGCACTTCACCGTCCGCACGAACCTGGACGTGGAGACGTCCGCCGAGGCCGCGCGGGAGCTGGAGCTGATGCGCCAGGGCCTGCTGCAGGCCTGGGGCGGCAGCTTCGACCCGCCGGGCACGGTGGAGGTCATCGTCCTGCGCAACCGCCGGGAGCTCTCCGAGTTCACCCAGGTCAGCATCGAGGGCTTCTCCGCGACGATGGCCGAGGGCCCCGTGCTGGTGATGGCGGGCCACAGCTACGCGCTCAGCGAGGAGGGCGCGGACATCTCCACGCAGGCCCACGAGCTGACGCACTACCTCTCCCAGTTCGCGCTGGTGCGTCAGCCCCGCTGGCTGTCGGAGGGGCTGGCCACCTATCTGGAGACCATCACCCTCAAGCCGGAGAAGCAGGAGGTGGTGCTGGGGGCGAAGCACGGCCCCTTCCTGGACATCGCCCGGCGCCAGGGCTGGCGCACGCTGGACGAGCTGTGGGAGTGGGACCGCCGCGGGCCGATGAGCAGCGCCGAGTCCCAGCAGTACTACGTGTCCGCGTGGCTCTGGGTGCACTTCTTCATCAGCCAGCACGCCGAGCGCTTCGAGCGCTTCCAGAAGCGGCTGATGGGCGGGGAGGACCCGCGCGTCGCCTGGGATGCGGCGTTCCACGGCGTGAAGGACCTGGCCGGACAGGTCCACGCCTACGCCCTGGGCACGGTGCCCATGCGCTCCCCGACCATCACCGCGCCGCTGCTGCCCGTCTCCGGGGACATCGACATCCGGCCCCTGGAGCCCGCGGAGGTGCACGCCATCCGCGCGCGCCTCTTCCTGATGACGCCGGGAGGCGCCACCCCCGAGGAGCGGCTGGAGAAGGCCGAGTTCGAGATGGCCCAGGCGCTGAAGGAGGACCCGGGCAACCTCACCGTGGCCCTGCTGCGCATCCGCAACACGGCCGAGCCGGAGGAGCAGCTGGAGCTCGCGAGGGAGCTGGTGGGCCGCAGGCCCGAGAGCGGCAGGGCCTGGGACGCGCTCGCCCAGGCGCTGGATGCCGCGGGCTACGCGACGGAGGAACAGGAGGCCGCGAGGCTGCGCGCGGTGGAGTTGATTCCCGACAACGTCGCCGCGCAGGAGGGGCTCGCCCGCTACTACGCGCGCACGGCCCAGCCCGAGCGGGGACTGGCGGCGGCGCAGCGGGCCCTCGCCCTGGCGCCTGGGAACGCGAGCGTGCTGGACACGTACTCCACCATCCTCTTCCAGCTCGGCCGGTGCCAGGAGGCGCTCGCCACGCAGCAGCTCGCGGTGGAGGTCCTCTACGAGGGCACGCCGGTGCGGCTGAGCCAGACGGTGCACGACACGCTGGCCCGCTACGAGGCCGTGTGCGGCGCCGCGCCTTCGGCGACCTCGCCCATCGGCGGCGAGTAGCCGCGCCTCCCAGGCCCCCCCGGGGCCACGTCCCCAGGGGCCCGCAACGACGAAGCGCCGGAGGAGCCCAGGTGGGAGCTCGTCCGGCGCCTCGTGAAGCCGCGCGTGGGCGCGGGTTACTTCAGCTGCTTCTCCAGCGGCTTCTTCTCGTTGGAGTCGAGCTGCTTGGTCCAGTCCACCACGGGCGTCTGCCACGCCATGCCCGTCTCGGTGGGCTCGGGGGCCAGCTTCTCGAACTCGAAGCCGTCACCGCCGAAGTACAGGTATTCGACGGTGGCGACCGTGTACTCCTTCGCGGGGTCCAGCGCCTTGCCCTTGGCGTCCTTGAACTTGCCCTTGCCCGCGGCGGTGAAGCCGGAGATGAGCGCGTTGGGGTTGGCCAGCTGCTTGGCCAGGTCCTCGCCCTTGAGCTTCACGACGAGCAGCGAGTTCTCGAACGGCATCACCGTGTAGATGCTGCCGCGAGTCACCGGGCCCGCCGGCAGGTCGCCGCGGATGCCACCCTTGTTGAGGATGGCCGCGTCGGTGCCGAGCGACTCGCGCACCGCGCCCGCGACCCACTTCGCCATCTGCGGCGAGGCCTGGGGGGATGCCCGTCTTGGTGAAGCCGATCTGCTGGCCCAGCACCTCGTCGAGCTGCGCCTTCCACTTGGCGACCAACTGCGCGGTCTCGGCGTCGGGCGTGCCACCCGCCACGTCGACGAGCTTGCCCTCGAACTGGGTGACCTTCTCGCCCGCGGGCTTCGCCGGGTCGAAGGTGATGTGCGCGCGCAGGTACTTGGAGAAGCCGCGGTCCAGCGACGCGAAGATGGTGCCGTTCTCCTTCGAGTACACCTGCGCGGGGCAGCGGCCGCCGGCCACGAGCGCAAGCTTCCACTCGGGGTGCTTGGCCACCACCGGCTGAAGCTCGGTGACGCACGTGTCGGCCACGACGACGACGGTGTCCGCGCCGGCCTTGCGGGCCTCGGGGACGGCGCTGGCGAGCGCCTCCTCGTAACCGGTGACCTCGAGCCCCTCGGCGCGGCCGGCCATCGCCGTGCGCACGGTCTTCTCGGAGGCCAGGCCCACCACGCCGATCTTCAGGCCGCGGCGGTCGAAGACCTGGAACGCGGGCAGGGACAGGTCACCCGCGAGCGCCGGGTCCTTCACGCGCAGGTTGGCGGCGAGGAAGGGAAAGCCGCCGGAGGCGCGGTTCTTGAGGAAGGCCTCCTTGCCGAACGCCAGCTCGTGGTTGCCCATGGCGGAGGCGGCGTAGCCCATGCGGCCCATGACCTCGGCCGTGGGGGCGCCCAGGAAGAAGGACGACAGGGCGGGCCCGTTCCAGTGGTCACCGGTGGCGAGCGCCAGGGTGCCCGAGTCCGCGCACGTGGCCTGGCCATCCTTCACGGGGCCCGGACAGTGCTTCTCGTTGTTCACCCATTGCCCGAGCAGCTCGGCGGCGCCGCCCTTGCCCTCGACGGGCTGGAGCTGGCCGAAGGTGCCGCCGGTGACCAGCAGCGTGACCTCGCTGGGCACCGCGGGCTTCGCGGGAGCGGCGTCCGGCTGTTCGGTCGCGGGCGCGGCGGGGGGAGGACTGCTCTTCTCGCAGCCGGCCAGAGCGCCGAGCGCGAGGACCAGCACGCCAGACAGGCGCGACTGGCGGGAGGGACGGAAGCGATAGCAGGGGGTCGAGTTCACAGCAGCGCCGTTTAGCACAACTCCGGTCGTGATACGGTGGCCGGCGTGTCGGATCATTCGGCCCCTGAAGCCCCACCCTCACGCCGAGGAGAGCAGAGTCAGGACGCGGCGAGCGGGGAGAACCCTTCCGGTCGTACCTCGACCCAGCATTTCTGGGAAGAGCTGCAAAAGGGAGCCACCCACTTCCAGGAGCACGGCTCCGGGGTGGGCCAGCAGGGTCGGTTGAGGCAGTTCGCGCATGGGATGAGCCTGCCGTTCCACATCGCGCGGGCCTTGCTGGCGGACTCCGCCGCGCGCTCCCGGTATCTGCGTGTGGGGATGATGCAGACGCTGGTGGCCCTGGCGCTCTCCCTGACGTGCATGGGGTCGGCGAAGAAGGCGGCGAACGCGGTGGACGAGCGGCGGGACGCGGCCGTCGAGGCGGAGGTCTCCCGGGTCATCCAGGCGGCCGCGCACGCCATGGCGGAGGACAAGGCGAAGGACTTCGACCCGGAGGTGATGGAGCGCCTGCGCGAGCGGCGCCGACGACGCATCGCCGCCAGGGAGCGCGCGAAGCAGGAGGCCGCGGCGGGCACCCAGGCCAGGGATGAGGCCTCCGCGGCACGGGGCACGACCGTCGCAGAGGTCGAGGCCGCCGAGCAGGGCGACGGGGATGAGCCCGCGGAAGCGCAGGCGGCGCCGGGTGACGAAGAGGCGGCCGCTGAACAGGAGCAAGGCTCCGGGACGGTGGCGCCAACGCACTTCGCGAAGAAGCCTGGCTCGATGTCCTCGGCTGGAACGACCGAGACCGCGTCGGCAGAGAAGTCCGCGAAGCCAGGAGACGAAGCCCGTGTAGCGGAGCGCCAGGCACCGGCCTCCGAGAAGCACGCGGCCCCTCAAGCCACGAAGACGGACGAACCCCCGGTCTCCGAGAACAAGGCTCGACCTCCCGAGAAGCTCGCGGCAACGGCGGAGCCGGCGGATGAGCGTCCGGCTTCCGCGAACAAGGCTCGACCTCCCGAGAAGCTCGCGGCAACGGCGGAGCCGGCGGATGAGCGTCCGGCCTCCGAGAACTCGGCGCGAGATTCCCAGGCCCTTGCGGGGGCAGGGCTCGCGGAGACCGCCATCCCGGGCGCGCGCCCGATGGGGTCAGGAGCCATCACGGACGACACCCTCAAGGCCCCGGAGAGCACCGAGGCCATGCTGGATGACGTGGACTCTCTGCCCCCCGACGTGCGCGAGAGCCTCAAGGCCGCGAGCGCCGCCATGAAGCAGGCCCTGGAGGCCGAGGCCGCGCGCGACAAGGCCCTCGAGCAGCGGGTTCGCGACGTCGAGGCCGCGGCGAGCGGACAGGGCGACGGGGGACCGTCTCTCGCGAGTGCGCTGGGAGCGCTCATCGCCGAGGCGCTCACGACGGAGGTCCAGCAGGGCGGCGCCGAGGCCCCCTCTGACGGCGGCGTCGCGGGAGCCCCCGCGTCGAGCGAGCCCCGGAAGAAAGTCCATCCCCCTCCGCCGGAGGAGGACGCCCTGCCCTTCCTCTCGTACAAGGGCTTCTCGTTGCTCAGCCTGCCGTTCTGGATCGCCCTGTTCGCGGCGATGCAGCTCGCGCAGTGGGTCATCATCGCGCTCTCACGCGACTACCACGACGTCATCTCGCGCGACGCGAGCCTGCTCACGCGCATCGAGCCGGAGGACGAGGCCTTCACGCCGCACGTCCGGCTGAACGTGCAGTGGCTGCGCAAGAAGGTCCAGCGTCGGGTGCGCGCGATGCTCCTGTTCGCGGTGGGAGTCCCGGCCGCGGTCTTCGTCGCCTCGCCCTTGTTCTGCACGGGCCTGAGCGGCCCGTTGCTCACGGCGATCACCTCGCTGTGGGGCATGTGGTGGCTGATGGTGTTCACCGCCGCCAAGAGCTGCCGCGCCTGGGATGAGGTGGCGGGCCAGCGGCCTCCGTGGTTCCTGCGCGCGTGGACGACGCTCACCACCCGCGTGCCGGGCCTGCGGTGGGGGATTCTCCAGCGCTACGGCGCCATGTGGACCCAGCGCACGAGCGAGGTCTACGCGCCCGTCGCCTCGGTGGAGCGCCACCCCTGGGCGTATGCGGGGCTGTCGCTGGTCCGCTTCGTGGGCTCCTTCGCTCCGCTGAAGTTCTTCGTGCGGCCGCTCATCCCGGTGGCCTCCGCGCACATCCTCCAGCACGAGCGTACCCGCCGGCTCACCGCCACCAGCCCGGACCAGGACCACCCCGCCAAGGACTCCTGAGAGCGCGCGCCTCGTCACGGGGCTCTACGAACGACGCCGCCACTCAGGCATCACCCTCACGGGCAGCCGCACGAAGCAGTCGGCACCTGGTCCCGGAGAGGCCGGAGCGCGGCGAGCCACTCAGGTGTCGCCGCCCCGGGAGCAGGTCTACGTCATCGGCCCCAAGCCCTCGGGCACCGCCCCCGCTTGCAGCGACACGAACCCGTCGGCTCGAAGCCCTCAGTCAACCCGAGCACGTCGAGCCGCTCAGGCGTCTCCGCCCCGGGTGCGCTTCTCCGTCGTCGGCGGCTCCGAGCCCTCCGGCACGGGCCCCGTGGGCAGCGGCGGCGCGGTGGGAGCCGCGGGCGCGGTCATCTCCAGCCGCTCGCCCGTCTCGCGCGAGTCCGGCAGCGCGATGAGCGCCTGGAGCTGCAGGCTCACCGCGCGGAAGAACCCCGTGAGCAGCTCGGGTCGGTCCGCGAGCAGGTCCAGGAAGTCACGCCGGTCGATGATGAGCACCCGCGTGTCCACCGCGGCCACCATGTCCGTGGGACGCGGCGCGCCGTCCAGCAGGCTCACCTCACCGAAGGCCTGCTTGCCCTGGAAGCGCAGCACGTGCTCGCCGTCGTGGAAGGCGTCGATGGCGCCGTCGACGATGACGTAGAGCGCGTCACCCGGGTCGCCCTGCGCGTAGATGCGCTCACCGGCGCGGAAGAAGCCCTCGCGGGCCACCGCGGCGATGGCCGCGATGTCATCCACGTCGCTCTGGGAGAAGACGCTCACGCCCTCCAGCTCGAACATCCGTTGGACAATGCGGTCGCTCAATTCACCCTCCTGCGGGAGCACGTCCAGCCCGTTCACCCGCGCGATGTGGCGGGCGCACGCGCGCAGCACCACGTCCTCGCTCTGCACCAGCGCCGCCAGCCTGCGCCACAGCCGCCCCGATGCCCCGGGAGGCAGCTCCCGGTGGTGCGCCTCCACCTGCTCCATCACCAGCTCCCGGTCCTCCTCGGAGAGCAGGTTGTCCAACAACTCCAACGCCAGCGCCCGCCGCCGCGCATCCTGCCCCACCAGGTTGTAGTGGATGCCGCGCATGCGGTGCGACGAGTCCAACAACCCCAGCAGGAAGAACGACAGCTCGAGCGCCTGGTCCAGCCGGTCGCCCACCGCGCGGGTGAGCAACGAGCCATCTCCCAACGCCGCGCGCACGTCGCGATAGGCCCCCACCAGCGCCCGATACGTGTCCCGCCGGCGGCCCAGCGCCTCGCGCACGCGGTCCGCGTCCACCGGATGCTCGGGGTGCTCGTCGCGAAGCCGCGACAGCTGCGCGCCGATGCGGAAGTGCAGCGAGGCATCATCCCGCACGTTGGAGAACAAGAGCGCGTCCAGCGCCGCGGGCGTGCCGATGCCCCGCAGCACGCGAGGCAGCTGCAGCCGCATCGCCAGCGGCGCCTTCTTGTTGTTGAGGTGCTCCTCCACCAGCGGCGTCACCGCGTCGCCCAACGCGATGAGCGCCTCGCGGGCCGTCTTGCGCTCCTCGCGCCACGTCAGGAAGGGCAACAGCCGGGGCGCGAGCTCCACGTAGCCGCCCTCCCCCACCGCGGCCAGCGTCACGCGCCGCACGGTGGTGTCCCCATCATCCAGATACCGGGCGAGCGGCCCCGCGAAGCGCGCGTCCTGGAGCCGCCCCAGCAGCTTCGCCACCTCACGGCGCTCCATCACCGGAGCCCCTTCACCGCGCGCGAGCAGCTCCTCCAGCGACGCCAGCGCCGCCGCGCTCCCCGTCGACTTCACCAGGGCGCCGATGGCCGCGCACCGCAGCCCCACGTCCGGGTGGTTGAGCAGCGCCGGCAACAGCCGCTCCGCCCGCTCCGGAGACAGCCGCGCCAGCGCCCACACGGCCTGGTCCCGAGGCCGACGAGGCCCCTCCTCCACCAATCGCTCCAGCACCGGCGCCAGCTCGCGAGCCTCCAGCTCCAGCGCCAGGGCCACGCCCCGCTCCAGCACGCGCTCATGCGGATGTCGCAGCAGGGCCGGCAGGTGCTGGCGCAGCGACACCTCCGCCTGCTCCATCAAATCCACGGCGCGCAGCACGCGGTCCGGCATGGGGGCCGACAACGCCTCCGTCAACAGGCGCTGCTCCTCCTCCCCCTCCAGCTCGACCTCCTCTTCCTCGTGCGCGCCCACCTGCTCACCCAGCGCCGCGACGTAGGCGGGCTTGAGCCGCACCAGGAGCAACCCGAGCGCCGCGCACATGGCCACCACGGCCACCGCCATCGACATGCCCGTGGCCGCGCGCCCCGCGCCGATGAGCAGCAGACCGGCCACCACCACGCCGCTCTTGCGCAAGAGCCCATCCACCGCCGCGCGCAGGCCCTCGCGCTGGTCATCCGGCACCGCCGCGTAGAGCAGCTGGATGCCCACCGGCAGGATGGAGTAGCTCACCGCCGTCTCCACCAGCCGCAGCAGGTGCACCGGCCACAGGTCGGGCGTCACCAGCGTCGCGCCCGCCAACGGCGCGAGCACCAGCGGCACCAGCGCCACGTAGCGCAGCAGCCCCAGGCGCTTGAGCAGCCGCTGCGTCAACAGCAGCTGGAACGCGACGCAGAACAGTCCAATCCACAGCTGCAGCGAGCCGAAGAGCGCCGCCAGCGCGTCCTCGCTGAGCTGGCCCTCCAGCCGGATGCGGAACAGGTAGTCGACGAAGGACGACAGCACCGCGAACGAGATGCCCAGCGCCGCGAGCACCTGCGCGTAGGGGCTCTCCGCCAGGTAGCTGAACGCCATGAACGACGTGGGCGCCGGACGCCCCCGGGGCGGAGGCGGCGGCTCACCGCGATACAGGTGGTGGAAGATGGCGCCCGCGGCCAGAAGCCCCAGCCCGCCGCTCACCACCATGGCCGGCGTGCCCAACCGCTCCGCCAGCCCCTGGACCAGCAGACCTCCGACGATGCCGCCGCCCATGGCGAAGCCATTGAGCGCGGTGAAGGCGCGCCGGGCCTCGCGCGCATCGAAGGCGGACGCCATGCGCGCCCAGAACCGGAACGACACGAACGTCGAGAACGTGTCCGCGAACAGGTACAGCGCCAGCGCCGACGTGCTCACGCCCACCGACAGCGCCACCGCCAGCCCCATCGACACCACACCGCCCAACCCCGTCAGCACGCCCGGCGACTCGAACGGCGAGCCCGGCTTGAAGCGCGGCAGCACCGTCAGCGCCGCGGTGATGAGGGCGCCCAACAGGTACAGGTAGGGCAGCGCCTGCGAGTCGAAACGCGACAACACCAGCGCGTTGGCCGCCGTCTTGAGCTGCGTCACCCCAGCGATGAGCGCGAACTGAAAGGCGGCCGCCGGCAAGAGGCGGCGGTTCCAGGATGAGGTGGCGGAGGGGGGCACGTTGCGCGAGGGGCGGCGAGGCTACCCCACCACCCCGACAGCCATGATTAACACAGACGCCCGTCCGCCCGCGCCCCCCACGGGGCACTCGCCGGGGGGTCGGCCAGGCAGGGCCCCCGAAGGGCTCACCTGGGAATACCCGCGGCCACCCATGCTCCCCCGCATGCCCGGAGAGCCGGCTACACTGCCCGCCGTGACGACGGCCACCGACACCTTGCTGGACGGCACCCACACGGTGCTCACACCGGAGTACGTGGAGTTCCGCTTCACGCTCGCGGGCCTGTACTCGCGCTTCCTGGCGTGGCTCCTGGACTCGGTCATCGTCGTGGTCATCAGCCTCGCCGTCATCCTGGGGCTGAGCCTGGTCATGGCCGCCTTCCCCGGCATCGCGAGCGCGCTGGGCATCGTCGTGTACTTCCTGGTGGACTGGGGCTACGGCATCACCCTGGAGACGCTCTGGAGCGGCCAGACGGTGGGCAAGCGCGCCCTGTCCCTGCGGGTCATCCAGGAGAGCGGCGTGCGCATCGGCTTCTACCACGCGGCGCTGCGCAACCTGGCCCGTCCCGTGGACCGGCTCCCCCTGCTGTACCTGGTGGGTGGCGTGACGGCGCTCGTCTCCGGCTCGCAGCAGCGGCTGGGGGACATGCTCGCCGGCACCATCGTCGTGCGGGAGCGGCGGCTGAAGGTGCCCTCCGCCATCAACGCCTCCGGCGAGGAGGGCCTGCTGGCGGATCCGCTCTTCGTCTCACGGGTGAAGCGGCTGTCCACGGAGGAGCGGGAGTTGGTGCTCACCGCCGTCCTCCGCCGGGACGAGCTGCGCATGGAGGCCCGCCTGCGCCTGTTCGCCGCGCTCGGCGCGCGGCTGCAGGACGCGCTGGCGATGGAGAAGCCCGCCCACCTGTCCGACGAGAAATGGACGCTGCTCGTCGCCGCGGCCCTCCTGCCCAAGCGCTAGAAGTACGCCGCCACGCCCGCCGACAACGTCAGCGAGTTCTGCGTCTTCTCGTTGAGCGCGATGTAGAAGTTGTACTGCGCCCTGAGCCCCACGCTCACCGAGTCCGACATGAAGAAGTCCACGCCGGCATTGGGCCCGATGCCGACGAAGTTGCTCATGCTCTCCTTGAAGACGATGAGGTAGCTGATGTCGGAGCCGAGGTAGGGGCGGATGCTCTCCTCCATCAGCAGGTAGCGGATGCCCAGCGACGGGGCCAGGCCCACCACGCGCTTGCGCGCCGGGTCCGTCGTGTCGCGGGGGAAGGCCACCTTCGACAGGGACACCAGCTCGAAGCCGTTCTCGATGTAGAGGCTCGCGTCGATGCCCAGGAAGAAGGCGTCGTCCAACCCCTTGGTGCGGTTGAAGTCCATGTAACCCAGCGACAACCCGAGGCTGCGATTGGCGAACTGGGCGTGGGCCGGGGCCGCCCCGAGCAGGGCCAGCGCGAAGGTGAGAGCACAGAGCAAGGTACGCATGGGCGGCCACTCTAATCGTGCAACCCACCGAAATCAGCCCGGATTCAGGCCCCGCCGAGGCGTTGCGCCAAAGGAGGCGCTCTCCTACACTCGGTCGGCCATGCGTCTTGCCCGCCTTGTCACCGCGCTTTCCCTGGTCTGCACGCTTCCGCTCGCCGGCTGTCTGTCCACGCCGCCGCCGCATGAGCGCGCGCTCATCAACAACGAGCTCTGCGCCCAGGAGCTGCACGCCCAGAACCTGGTGAAGGCGGAGGTCTACTGCGACCTGGGCCTGGAGTTCTCGCCGCAGTACGCGGACCTGTGGGCCAACAAGGGCATCATCGCGATGATGGCCGGCCGCAAGGACGACGCGAAGAAGCACTTCATCAAGGCCCTGCGCTACAACCAGGAGCACCTCCAGTCGTACCAGAACCTGGGCTACCTCTACGCGGAGGAGGGAGCCTACGGGAAGGCGCACGACAACTACCGTCGCGCCCTGAAGGTGAACCCGGACAACCTGGACACGCGCTACAGCCTCGCCGTCACGATGATGAAGATGAAGAAGTACACGGAGGCGAAGAAGGAGTTCCGCACCCTGCTCGCCATCAATCCGAACCTGGCCGCCGCCCACCACTCGCTGGGCATCATCGCCTTCGAGGAGGACCAGTACGAAGAGGCCGCCGAGCACATGGCCCAGTCCGCCGCGACGGACCCGAACAACCCCGACGTCTGGCACGACTACGGCAACACGCTGATGGAGCTGGGGCGCTTCGTCGACGCGCGCGAGGCCTTCGCCAACTGCATCCAGCTGGACGCCAAGCTGACCAGCTGCGTCAACAACCTCGCCCTGGCCCAGCGCAAGGCGGCGCTCACGGACGCGGGCCTGCGCGAGGTCAAGGACACCCAGCAGGCGGAGAACTCCGCCCCCGCGCTCTTCACCCTCGCCCGGACCTTCCGCGAGAAGGGGCTTCTGGCCGAGGAGGAGACCACTTACAAGAAGTGCGTGAAGCTGGATGGGAAGTACGCCCCCTGCCACTTCGGACTCTTCGAGCTCTTCCAGGACGCCAACAAGCACGAGCACGCCGAGGTGGCCTGCAAGAACTTCCTGAAGTATGCGACTTCCGAAGAGTTCCCCACCGAGTATCAGACGTGCGAGAAGTACCTGAGCAACGCGACGTTCTGATGCCCCGCAGTTCCCTGCACGCACCACCCCCTCGATGAGCGTCCGTCTCACCGTCACGCAGCGCAGCGAGGCCGGAGCCAAGGGCACCGAGCACGTCCTCACCGAATCGGTCATCACGCTGGGGCGAGACAAGTCCTGCCAGGTGGTGCTGGCCCAGCAGGCGGTGTCGCGCAACCACGCGCGCATCTGCCAGGAGGGCACGCTCTTCTTCCTGGAGGACCTGGGCAGCGCCTATGGCACCCAGGTCAACGGCAAGCCCCTGCCCAAGGGCGAGAAGCGCCTCTTGCGCAACGGCGACGTCATCGCCATCGCGCAGTACGACGTGCGCTTCGACAAGGTGACGGAGCTCATCAACGGGGACGCCACGTCGGAGAAGACGTCCTTCATCGCGCGCGACAACCTGAAGGACGTGATGCGCGGACTGTCCTCCTCGGAGGAGCGCTACCTGCGCATCATGAACGGCCCTCGCGAGGGCGAGCGCATCGAAATCGCGGACGCGTCCGAGCTGGTCATCGGCCGGGACGAGAAGGAGGTGGACATCGTCCTCAAGGACGACCTCACCTCGCGCAAGCACGCGAAGATCCGCCGCGACTGGTCCGGAACCCACGTGGAGGACCTGGGCAGCCGCAACGGCATCAAGGTCAACAAGAAGCGGGTGAACCGCAAGGCGCTCAAGGACAACGACGAGGTGGAGGTGGGCGGCACGCGCTTCCTCTACGTCGACCCGGCCGAGCCCGCCGAGGAGCCCGTCCAGCTCGCCACCGACGTGAAGAAGGCCCCGCCTCCGTCGCCCTCGCGCCCCGCGCCGGTGCGCAAGCAGAAGCCCCCGGAGCCGGAGCCCGAGCCGCCTCCCCCGGAGCCCGAGCCGGAGCCCGCTCCCCCGGAGCCGGAACCCGAGCCCGAGCCCGAGCCCGGCCCCATCGAGGAGCCCATCCAACCCTCCCAGGAGAACTCCGTCCCGGACGAGGTCGCTCCGGGCGGCGCCATGGCGATGCTCAAGGACAAGCAGAAGCTCGTCCCGCTCGTCGTCATGGGCGTGGTGGGGCTGGTGTTCCTGGTGCTGCTCATCGCCGTGGTCGCCGGCGCCTGAGGCGCGGGCGCGACCTGCGCGCCCGTATGTTCTCACCGCGGGGACGGCGTCACGTCAGCGCTTCGGCCGGGCGGCCTTGAGCGTCTCGGCCTGCTTCTTCAGCGCGAGCAGCGTGCCCTTGGCGCGCTGGGTGGAGCGCTTCTTCAGGCCCGGGTCCAGCTCGATGGCCCGACTCAGGTCCTTGAGGCCCTCCGGGACCTGGCCCCGGCGCAGCAGGATTTCGCCGCGGCCCACCAGCGCGTCGCCGTGCGAGCCATCCAACGCGAGCGCGCGCTGGTAGGCGTCGAACGCGGCGTCCACGCGCTCCATCGTCAGCAGCGTGGCGGCCAGCTGGGTGTGGAAGGCGGGCTCCTGGGGCGCGGCCGCCGTCAGGCCCTGGAAGATGTCCAGCGCCAGCCGGGTGCGGCCGGCCTGGAGCATCTTGTGGCCCACGGCGGCGTACTCGAAGAGCCGCTCACGTGTCATTCCCAGGAACTGGCCCAGCTGGAGC
Source organism: Myxococcus sp. AB025B (assembly GCF_006518215.1). Classification (NCBI taxonomy): domain Bacteria; kingdom Pseudomonadati; phylum Myxococcota; class Myxococcia; order Myxococcales; family Myxococcaceae; genus Myxococcus; species Myxococcus sp. AB025B. The sequence goes on along the minus strand of NZ_SRLW01000005.1, from coordinate 17,607 downwards.
TCGCCCTTGACGAGCTTGTCCACCAGGGCCTTCGGAATCCGCACGTCCGGCGTTCCACCGCGCTCCGGTTTGCCGCTCAAGACCACCTCGCGAGGGGCCCTTCAGGCAGGGCCCCTCTTGTTGCCATGGGTCAGATGAAGATGTTGCTGCGCGGCTTGACCATATCATTCAGCGAGTTGATCTCATCCAGCGCCTTGAACATGTCGGCGACGGACTTGAAGCGGTCCTCGAGGGGCTGCTCCTTCTCGGACTCCTTCGGCTTGCCCAGCACCGCGATGGCCTGGGTGATGTGGTCGTTCACCTTCTGCATCAGCGCGTCGCGCTGCTGGGTGACGTCCCCCGCCTTGGACGTGTCCTTCTTGTCCTTGGCCGGCTCGGGCAGCAGGTTGAGCACCGAGGGGGTGTCCTTGTACTGGAACTCCAGGTCCTTGCCGTGCTTGAAGGTGGCGCCGCCGCCCTCGTCGCCCAGGACCTCCTTGCCCTGGTTGGCCCAGTCGTCGGAGTCCTTGCCCATGACGAGCAGGTCCCGGCTGTTGTTCTGGAAGGTGTCGTTCCACTGGAAGGCGACGGTCGTCTCGTAGCCGTCCTTGGTCAGCTCACCGACCTTGCCCTTGCCCTTGTCGATGTCCGTGACGGCGATGTGGTCCGCGCCGTTGGTGATGTCCAGCCTGCCCGTCACCGTCATCCCGTTGTTGCCCCAGGGCACGGTGGTGCAGTTGATCTCCGTTCCGTCCGGCAGCTGGAACGTGGTGTTGCGCTTGAAGTCGAACTTGCCGCCGTCGCTCTCGTCGACGTGCGGGTCGCCCCAGATGCGGGTGCTCTTGCCGTCCGGACCGGAGATCTTCCACTCGAACTTGCCCAGCTGCTCGATCTTGTAGCCGCCCGGCGTGGTGATGGTGCCCTTGTCGTCCACCTTCAGCTTGTCCGCCGGGCGGAAGGTGTTCTCGTCGATGAGCGGCTTCTCCGTGGGGAACACGTTCCCGGAGTCCACCGTCGCGGTCAGGTCGCTCACCCGGACCGGCTCGGTCGAGAACGAGTTCTCGCTGAGCTGGTTGAGCGCCTTCACCGCGGACTCGATGTCCGCGAACGCGCTCTCCACCGTCTTCTCGATGAGACCGAGGTTCTTCGTCAGCTCCGCATCACTCAGCCCGACCTTCGTGCTGCCAGTGCTGAGGGTACGGGAAGCGTTGCCGGCCTGATTGACACTCGTCATGACTTCCTCCCGAATCTCGGGGAATCCGCGCTGGAGAGCACGCACTCCCGCCTTCCTTCCATTGTCGGTGTCCGGCCTCGCGAGTTGCGTTGAAACGCGAGGATTCCGATCACGACGGCGGGGGTCGGAAGTGACGCCCCCGCGCCCTGCCCTGCCCCGGGACTACCGGGTGGAGATGCGGGCCACCGGCTGGATGTTCAGCTCGGGGGACAGCTCCTGGTAGCTCAGCACGGAGAACGAGGGGTTGAACTCGTACTCCAGCAGCTTGCGCACGTAGCGCCGGATGTCCATGGCGGTGAGGATGACGGGGCGCTGGGCGGACGGAGGCAGGTGGCCACACTCCGAGCGCACGGCCTGGACGATCTCCTGCGCCAGCTCCGGCTCGAGCGCCAGGTGCGCGCCCGCCGAGGTGCGCTTGATGGAGCCGCGGATGGCCTCCTCGATGTTGGGGTCCAGCAGGTAGACCACCAGCGTGCCGCTGCCGCGCGCGTACTTGTGGGAGATGTAGCGGCGCTGCGAGGCGCGGACGTGCTCGGTGAGCATCACGTTGTCCGCCTCCACCTGGCCGTACTCCGACAGGGCCTGGAGGATGCCGCGCAAGTCACGGATGGAGATCTCCTCCTCCACCAGGCGCTGGAGGATGTCCGTGAGCTTCAGGACGTTGACGACCTTGGGGATGACCTCCTTGACGATGGCGGGGAAGGCCTTCTCCAACTGCTCCAGCATCGTCTGCGTCTCCTGCACGCCGACGAACTCCCGCGCGTTGCGCCGGAGGATGGCCGCCACGTGGAGGATGATGTAGCCGGGCACGTCCCACGTCGTCAGGCCCGCGGCCTCCAGCGTGTCGCGGTGCTGCTCGGGCACCCACGCGGCCGGCTGGCGGGTGGCGGGGTTGATGGCCTCGAAGCCCTGGATGTTCATCAGGCGCAGGCGGTCCACCGTGTCGTTGACCAGCACGTGGCCCAGCGTGGCCTGCCCGGTGACGACGGGCACCTCGTTGATTTGAATCTGGTACGCGCCCGGTGGCAGCGACGAGTTGCCGCGCGCGCGCACGCCCGGGAAGCGCACGCCCAGCTCCACGAAGAGGCCATCGCGCATGAACGGGATGAGCTCGAAGAGGAACTTGCCGTTGTCCTGACGCGAGTCCACGTACGGCACCAGCGCGTCGGAGACCTCCAGGACGATGGGCGTGACGACGGGGATGAAGAGCTCGGAGTCCGGGTTCATCGGCTCCTTGGGCGCCGGCTCCGACGACATCGGCGTGCCCAGGTCCGACTCCATGGCCGGCCCGGCCTCCTCCACCATCTGCGCTTCCTTCTGCTTCTTGAGCATCGTCCACGCGCCGAAGCCCGCGCCGAAGCCCAACAGGAAGAAGGGAATCTTCGGCAGACCCGGCACCAGGCCCAGGATGATGAGCATGCCCGCGGCGATGGCGATGGCCTTGGGGTAGGCCGTGAGCTGGCTGCCCATGTCCTTGCCCAGGTGGGCCCCCTCCTCCTCGCCGCCGACGCGCGTCACGATGATGCCGGCGCAGGTGGAGATGAGGATGGCGGGAATCATGCCGACCAGGCCGTCACCGATGGTGAGCAGCGTGTACTTCTGGGCCGCGTCGGCCGCGGACATGCCCTTCTGCGTCACGCCGATGATGAGGCCACCGACGATGTTGACGACGGTGATGATGATGCTGGCGATGGCGTCGCCCTTGACGAACTTCATGGCGCCGTCCATGGCGCCGAACAGCTGGCTCTCGCGCTCCAGGTCGCGGCGCTTCTTCTTGCCCTGGTCCTGGTCGATGGAGCCCGCGCGCAGGTCCGCGTCGATGGACATCTGCTTGCCCGGCATCGCGTCCAGGGTGAAGCGCGCGGCCACCTCGGCGACGCGCTCCGAGCCCTTGGAGATGACGATGAAGTTCACGATGACCAGGATGAGGAACAGGATGGCGCCGACGACGAAGTTGCCCTGCACCACGAAGTTTCCGAAGGCGACCACCACCTCACCCGGATCTCCCGTCAGCAGGATGAGCCGCGTGGTGGAGATGGTCAGCGACAGCCGGAACATCGTGGTGATGAGCAGGAGCGTCGGGAACACCGACAGGTGCAGCGCCGCTGGCACGTAGAGGGACACCAGCAGCAGCACCACCGAGATGCTGATGTTCAGCGTCAGCAGCACGTCCAGCAGCAGCGGCGGCAGCGGGACGATCATCATCCCGACGATGGCCACCACGATAACAGCCAGGACGATGTCGGAGTACTTCGAGAGGAAGCTGTTCGGATTGGAGGCGGACATCAGAGGATACCCATCCTAGTCCGCGCCCGGCCCCGGGCCCAAGGGGGGCCTCACGAGCCGGGCGGGGGTGTTCCGTCCAGAGAGGAGACGGCGGGAGGACTCAGGGGCGCTCGGAGCCGGAGTCGCGCTCGGGGGCGCCGGACTGGGCCTCCTCCACGCTCTCCAGGGCGGCGGCCGCCAGCATCCGCGCGCGACCGCTCAAGGGGTCCTTGCCCTCGGGGTCCAGGGACACCGCGTGGTTGAAGTCACGCGCCGCCTCCATCACCTTGCCCTGGCGCAGGTGGACCTCGCCCCGGTTGACGAACGGCGTCAGGTCCGAGGGGTCCAATTCGATGGCCCGGTTGAAGAAGGCCTCCGCCTGGTCCAGATTCTCCAGCGCCAGGTGGCACGCGCCGAGGGCGGTCTGGAAGTACGCCTCCGAGCCATCCATCGCGGCCAGCTCCTCGAAGAGGGCCAGCGACTCCTGGAAGCGGCCTTCCTGGAACAGGTCGAAGCCCTGCGTGGCCCGCTCCAGCAGCGCCGGACCGGACAGCGGCTTCACATCATTCTCGGAGACCGGCGCCTTGGCTTGGGTCGTCGTCATCTGGACTCATTCCCGGGGCGGAACATGGAGGCGGCCTGGAGTCTAGCCCGCCTCCAGCAGGCCCACCAGTCAAGAGGCGCCGACCGCACTAGTCGTCGAAGCCGTCGCGGATCTTCTGCAGCTGCTTCTTGAGGTTGGCGATGGCCATGTCCACGCCCTTCTGGGCGACCACCGCGCTGAACATGTGCGTCTTGAAGCGCTCGTCCAGGTGCTTGTCGATGTCCTTCAGCGACGCGCCCGGGTTCTGCTTCAGGAAGCTGCTGACGTCCTCATCCATCTTCTTGGCGATGGTCTCCGACACGGAGTCGGGGAAGAAGCCGAGGAACGGCTTGTTCTCGAGCAGCTTGTCCGTGCCGAGCGCGTTCGCGTAGTTCTGGCGATCTCCGCCGGTCAGCTTGGTGGGGTCCTTCTTGCGGATGCCGTCCATGGTGGACTGCTGCCGGGCCCTTTCCGCGGCCGGATCCGACGGGGTCTGCGTCGTGGACTCCGACGCGGTCTTCTGCGACGGGATGGAGCGGGAACCGCCGTTGACAGGAGCGACCATGGGTTTCTCCAAAAAGATGGGTTGAAGGGATTTTCGCGGGGTGGGGCCGGAAAGTTTCGGACAGGCGTGGGGCCGTGTCCATCCAGGCCCGGAAATGAACCGGCCCCGCAGCAGCTCGGAGAGCTGTTGCGAGGCCAGGGTGCTGCCAGCTGCGGGCTACGACTAGCCGCGCATGTTGCCGACGATGGCGCTCTGCATCTGCTCGATCTTCTTCATCGAGTTGGAGATGAGCTCCACCAGCTTGGCCTCACGCTGCATCTGCTCCTGCGCGCGGAGGAACGGCTGCTGATCCTTCGGGGCCGCCGCGATCATGTCGTTGGAGGCCTTGGAACCGGCCAGGATGCTGCTCGCAGCGGCGTTGAAGTTGGCAGAGATGCTCATGGTCGTTCTCCTGTGATTAATTCGTGAGTGCTGCGAGGTGAAGTGCAGCGGCGGCTACAAAAAGATTATCGGGGGAGGGGTCCAGAAGTTTCCTGCGAATTATCCGGATCATTTCCGGCTTATCCGCCCGTCCCGGGTCCCCTCCGGAAACAGGCCTAACCCTTGATCTTTCCAAGGCTCGGGTTCTTCATCCAGGCCTTGAACCCCTCCAGCTTCTGCTGCTCCTGCTTCGGGTCCGCCGCGGGCGGAGGGGGGCTGGCCTCGGGGTCCAGGGCCAGGCCCCGGCGGGAAGAGCCGCTCTCGAAGCCATCCTTGGCGGCGGGGGCGCGGGCCGCGGCGGCCGGCGCCGCCGGTGCGGGGGCCGGCTGGGCGCTCGGAGGCGTGAACGCGAGCTTCGCGTGCATCTCCGGGTTCGCCTCCTTGACGGCGTTCTGGATGGTCATCCCGTAGGTGTTCAGGCGCTCGGACAGGTACGTCACCACCATGCCCAACGCGGGAGGCACCGGGAGGATGGGGTCGGCCATGAAGCGCTCGAGCGCGCTGGACACGTCGCCGTAGAGGCGCTCGTCGAACGGGGCGCCCGGCGTGGTGGACGACACCAGCATCTTCATGGTGCGGACGACCTGGAGGAAGGTGCCCTGGGCCGTCTTCGACTGCGTCTCCAGCTCCGCCAGCAGCTTCTCGCGCTTCTCCACCAGCGCCGCGGGCTCTGGCGGCAGCGCGCCCATCTTCGCCTTCTGCGTGCTCATCGAATGACTCTCCACCTCTCCACAAAGAGGGTTGGGGTGAGTGAACCCGGCGAGCCTAGCAGACTGTTCCAGGCTCACCTACCCGGCGTCTGGCCGAGGCCGGACGCCGGAGCGTGCTGGACTCAACGGCGGGTGAGCGCCGTCACCATGGCGCCGGCCTTGCGCACCACCGGATCATCCTGGGGCGTCATCGCCGCGGCGCGGCGAAGGTCCTCCAGCGCCTGCTGCTTCTGACCCAGGGCCAGCTTCACCTCGGCGCGGCCCACGTAGACGGACGGGTCCTGCGGGGACAGCTTGGCGGCCACGTCGAAGGCGGCCAGGGCGCCCTGCCCGTTCCCGGCGGCCATCTCCACCACGCCCAGGGCCTTGGCGAAGTAGCCGTCCGTGGGGTTGACGGCGTACAGGCCCTGGAAGAGCGTGCGCGCCTCGTTGATGCGCCCCTGGTAGAAGAAGAAGTACGCCGTCTTGGCGATGGCGTAGAGCTCGTCGTTGGAGTAGCCGCGCACCTCGCGCAGCGTGGACTTGCCGTCCGCCCAACGCTGCAGCCGTGCCGCCAGCTGCGCCTCGTCCTGAGGGTCCTCCGGCATGGCGCTAGTAACCCTCGTCCTTCTGCTCCGCCCACATCCGGCGGATGATCTCCTTGGTCTCCTCGTTCACCTGGTCCACCAGGGTGAGCATGGAGGCTTCGCGCTGGAGCAGGGCCTTGAGGCGCTCCAGGCGGTCCGGCGAGGCGTTGATGCGCGACAGGCCGCGCTCCAGCAGGTGGCGCGACTCGTCGCTCCCCCGCCCCGCCACGCTGGCCAGGTGGGGCCTGTCACTGAAGCCCTCCAGGTCCGCCTCGTGTCCGCCGGGGTGCGGCGGCAGGGGCAGGCGGAGCTCCTCCGAGGAGTGCGCCGGACCGATGAAGTCCAGCAGCGCCGCGGACGCGAGCGCCGGGTTCTTGGGGTTGCCCGTCTTGCGCAGCTTCTTGCGGTCGACCTGGGACGGGTCGACCAGCCGCTCACGGACGCTGCGGGGTCCCCCCCAGGGCCACTGGGGTCCACCGGGGGGCTGATTGTTGATTCTGGCCATCGTCGATTCCGGAGCACACCCCAGACAGGGGGGGGCCGTCCAGCCCCCCTCGCCTACCTGCCGCCCGAGGCGGCCTGTTCCCGCTGGAGCTCGTAGATGAAGTTGAGGACCTCGGCCACCGCGTCGTACAGCTCCTCGGGCACCTCCTGGCCCACGTCCACCCGGTACAGCGCGTTGGCCAGGGGGATGTTGCGCATCACCGGGATGCCGTGCTCCTTGGCGATGGCGCGAATCTTCTCCGCCTTGAGCCGCAGGCCCTTGGCCACCACGCGCGGAGCGCCGTCCTTCTCCTTGTCGTACTTCAGCGCGATGGCGATTTCGGCGTCGTCACTCATGGGCAGCTCCGCGAAGTCCCGGCGATTGTAGCCCCACCCCACCCCGTCAGGCGCGGGCCGCGGGGGCCTGGGGGGCGCCGTTCTTCAGCTCGTAGACGAAGTTGAGGACCTCGGCGACCGCGTCGTACAGCTCCTCCGGGACCTCGTGGCCCACCTCCACCCGCAGGAGCGCGTGCGCCAGCGGCACGTTGCGCAGCGTGGGGACCTCCTGCTCCCGGGCGATGCCCTTGATGCGCTCGGCCTTGTGGTCCACGCCCTTGGCGAGGACGCGGGGGGCGCCGTCCTTCTCCCGGTCGTACTTGAGGGCGACGGCCACGTGGTCGGGGTTGGTGACGATGACGTCCGCGTCCCGCACGGCCTCCATCTGCTGGCCCTCCATGATCTCCTGGTGGAACTCCTTGCGCTTGGCCTTGTGGTGCGGGTCGCCCTCGCTCTCCTTGTACTCCTTCTTCACATCGTCCTTGGACATCATCATGTCCTTCATGAAGGACTTGCGCTGCCACCAGACGTCGAAGATGGCGAAGATGACGAAGAGCAGCGCCACGCGCGCGGCCACGCGTGTCACCAGCTCCCCCATGATGACCATGATGGTGTGCGTGTCCTGGCGCACCGTCTCCAGCACCATGGGCATCGCGTCGCGCACCACGCCGTAGACGACGTAGGCGGTGACGGAGATCTTGATGAGGTTCTTGAGCAGCTCCACCAGCGACTTCTTGCTGAACATGTTCTTCAACCCGGCCAGCGGGTTGAGCTTGTCCAGCTTGGGCATCAGCGGGTCCATGGTGAACAGGGAGCCCACCTGCAGGAACTCCATCAGCCCGCCAATCACCGCGCCCCCCAGGAGCACCGGCAGCGTCACGAGCAGCAGCGCGCGCACGCCCAGGTAGAGCAGCTGCCCCGTCGCGTCGGACAGGTCCCCGCCCCGGGCCATGTGGTCGAAGCTGAAGAGGAAGAGGCTGGAGAGCTCCTTCTCGAGGTTGTCCCAGGTCGCCTTCACGGCGGACAGGCCCACCACGAGCACCGCCACGCCGCTCAAATCCTTGCTCTTCCAGACCTGACCCTTCTTGCGAGAGTCGTCGAGCTTCTTCTGCGACGGTTCTTCTGTCTTGTCTCCACTGTCGTCGGACATGGGCGCGCTTGATTTCCGTGGGCGCTAGGCCAGCAGCCGAAGGGCGTCGTGGAGCACCTTCAGCATGTGGGCCAGCTCGTCCTGGATGCGGCCGATCAACGTCCCCAGCACCAGGAAGGTGATGAGCACGCCGACGAGCGGCTTGATGGCCATGGAGATGAAGAACACCTGGATCTGCGGCGCCACGCGGTTGATGGCGCCCAGCGCCACGTCGGTGAGGAACGCGGCCAGCATGGCGGGGGCCGCCAGGGCCAGGCTGACGCGCAGCATGTCCGCGAAGACGCGGAGGAGCACGTCGAAGAAGGTCCACGAGCCCTGGCTGAAGCGCGGGAAGCCATCCAGCGGCACCGTGGCGAGGCTGTCCGCCAGGGCACGGATGACCAGGTGGTGCCCGTCCAGGGTGAGGAAGAGCACCACGGACAGCTGCACCTTCAGGTTGGAGAAGAGAGAGACCTGCTGCCCCAGCTGCGGCACGTAGAGCTGGGCGTTGTTGCTGCCGGACATGGTGTCCGCGAGCGTGCCGGCGATGCGCGCGGCCTCGAACACGCCGTTGACGACGAAGGCCATGGAGAAGCCGATGAAGATCTCCTTGGCCATCAGCGCGATGTACGGCAGCGCGCTCAGGGGGATGGTCGTCACCGAGTGCGCGATGGACGGATACAGGACGATGGCCAGCGTCAGGCCGATGCCCATCTTCATCTCCGTGGGCACCACCTCGCCGCCCAGGAAGGGACTGAAGATGAGCACGGGCATCACCCTGCACATGAGCAGGGCGACCGTGAAGATGGCGGCGGAGAAGTTGGTCCGGGCAGCCAGCTCGGACACGAGTTCCGCGGCGTTCATTTGATGAGGGCGGGGAACCGGTCGAAGACGTGGAACGTGAAGCGCACCAGCTGGCCGCCGATCCACGGGCCCGTCATGGCGAGCACCCCGAAGACGATGATGACCTTGGGGGCGAAAGTGAGCGTCTGCTCCTGGATCTGCGTGGTCGCCTGGAACAGGGAGATCAGGAAGCCCACCAACAGGCTCATCAACACCGGCGGGGCCGAGACCACGAGCACCAGGAACAGCGCTTCCTGGGTGATGAACGTGAGCTGGTTCATGGGTGCCTTCCTCTTACAGGTAGCCGACGACCAGGCCCTTGGCGATGAGATACCAGCCGTCCACGAGCACGAACAGGAGCAGCTTGAAGGGCATGGAGATGGTGGTCGGCGACAGCATGTGCATGCCGAGCGCCAGCAGGATGTTGGCCACCACCATGTCGATGACGATGAACGGGACGAAGAGCAGGAAGCCAATCTGGAAGGCCTCCTTCAGTTCGGACACGACGAAGGCGGGGATGATGACCATGAAGTCCTCGCTCTTCACCGAGTCGCGGTCCTCGCCCGTGCGCATCTTCTTGGCGAGGTTGTAGAAGAGAGAGCGGTCCTTCACGGTGACCTTCTTCATCAGCCACGCGCGCAGGGGTTCCTTGGCGCGGTCGGCGCCCTCCAGGAGCGTGCCCACCTTGGCGGAGGAGAAGTTGCCCGCGCCGCCGGTGTCCCAGATGTCCACCTCGGAGGCCCGGTACATGGAGGTGCCCACCGGCGCCATGATGTAGACGGTGAGGATGACCGCCAGGCCCGTGATCACCTGGGTGGGCGGAATCTGCTGGGTGCCCAGCGCCGAGCGGACGATGGAGAGGACGACGGAGATCTTCACGAAGCTCGTCACCATCATCAGCGCGAAGGGCACCAGGCCCATGGCGGCGAGCGCGAGGATGAGGACGAGGGGGCGCGAGGTGAAGGTGTCCGCGCTCACCGCTTCGTTGGCGACGGAGTCGGGGATGCCGCCCGGGCGCTTCTTCTGCGCGAGCGCGATGAAGGGATGCAGCGACACCACGGCCGCGAACAGCCAGGGCGCGACGCGCGGAAGACGAGGGAGGGCGGGTGTCAGGGCGTTCACGGGAAGGGGGCCATCAGGCGCCAGGGGGCTCGGACGACGAGCCCCCGGAGCGACGGGAAAGGAGCTTCTGGAGGAAAGGGCTGAGGGGAACCACGTTCGTCTGCGGGCGCTGTGCCCGGATGCGCTCCACGGCTTCCGCATCCAGCTTCGACAGCAACTGCAGGCCCGCCTCGCCGCCGCCCACCAACAGGTATTCGTCCGCGGCCTTCACCACGAAGAGCGCGCGCTTGGGGTCCAGGGGGAGCCGCTCCACCACCGAGACCACCGTCTGCCGCCCCGGTGAGGCGGACTGCAGGCCCATCAACCGCCGAAGGCCCACGTTCAACGTCAGGTAGATGGACGCCACCACCGCGCCCAGGACCAGCAGGGTGCGCACGAGCATCCAGCCCATGCTCTCCGGCTCCGCCTCCTGTGCGGCGGCGGCATCGATGGAGGGGTCCTCCCAGACGGGCGCCTCGCCCGTGCGACGCGTCGCCTCGGCGGCCTTCACGGGGGCGCGCTCGAGAGGTGCGGCGGGCGCGCTTTCGGCGGACGCCTCACCCGGAGCAGGCACCGCGGCCGTCGTCGGCACGGCCATCGCGCCCGTGGCGCGCCCGGAATGCGCGGCGGCTCCAGCGGCCATCGAGGGCGCGGTGGACGCAGCCGACTCGGCCGTGGCGCCCATCGAAGGAGCGGAGGTCGAAGGGGGTGCCGTCGAGCCCCCCGCCGGGGCAACACGTGGCGAGGCGGGGACAGGCGCTGCCGAGGCGCCCTGCCCTGCCTGTGGCGACGCCACGGCCCCAGCGGGCGCGGCGGACACAGGCGACGGGCTCGCCGCGGGCGCCTGCGCCCACACGGACGCGGGCGCGAGCAGCAGCGTGGCGCCCAGGGTCAGGCGCGAGAGGGGGTTGCGGAGGACTGCCATGGCTGGGGGCGAGGCTAGTTCAAAGGCCGGAGGACCGCCACGGGCCCCGTCTGGCAGCCCGCTTGCTTCCAGTCCTCGCGAAGGTGCTCAGCTCGCCAACGTGGTGACACGCACGCCGAGCTGGCCTTCCATCTCCACCAGCTCACCTCGGGCCACCACCTTGCCGTTGATGGACAGCTCCACCGGCTCACCGGGGCCCCGGCTCAGCTCGATGACCTGACCGGCCCGCATGCCCACCACCTGCTCGGCGGTGACCGGGATGCGCGCCAGCTCCACGGCGATCTGCAGCGGCACGTCGCCCAGCAGGTCGCTTCCATCCGGCTTGTTCACGTCGTCCAAGGGTGCCCCTTCGAGCTCCGGAGGAACGTCCAGCTCCGGGTTGGTGAAATCCTCTTCCTCGTCCCGCCCCCCACCCTCCTCGGCGGCCGAGCGCGGGTTCCCCGACTCCCCGGGGATGATGCGGGTGATGCGCGCCTGGTAGCGCCCGTCCTCGACGAAGACCTCGGCCTCGGCGTGCCCCGAGCGCCCCGCGCCCAGCCGCAGCTGCGCCGTGCCCGGCTCGCCCCGGTCCGGCCGCGCCGACAGCACGTCCACCAGGACCACGTCCTTGACGCGCAGGCTCGCCAGGTCCTGGCCGGTCAGCTCCGCCGTGCCAATCTCCGCCCGCAGCCACCCGCGCACCGCCGACAGCCGGCCCGCGTTCGCCGCCAGGTCCGCCTTCACGCGGGCGCGCCGCTGGGCGCTCTCCACCGCGGGCTCGGCCGCCTCCAGCACCGCCGCCGGCACCACCAGCCGCACCATGCCGCCGTGCGGTCCCAGCGTGGCGTTCAGGTGCACCGTCAACATCGGCCCGTCGTCCCCCAGGCGCGCGGACACCTCGTCCACGCCCCGGGCGACCCCGTCCAGCCTCGGCCGAGGCACGCCGACCTGGAGCGCGGGCACCAGCACCCGCAGCGCCTCCAGGATGACGTAGCCCATCACGCCCTCCTCGATGTCCGTCAGGGGCCTCAAGCCCACCGTCTCGCCCGCGCCGCCCAACAGCAGGTCCACCGCCGTGTGCGCCAGCGCCAGCTCCACCTCGAGCACCGCCCGCCCCGGCAGCGCCCCGGGCGCCAGCACCGCGAGGAACGTCGGGTCCCCCAGGAAGCGGCGCAGCTCCGCCATGGGCCGCACCTGCACGGACTCCAGCGACAGGCCGACCTCCGCGTCGAAGAGCCCCTTGAGCCGGGCGGACACCCCCGTCAGCGTCCCCTCGTTGGGCGTCAGCCAGCGCAGCCGCTCGGCGAGCTGCCCCTGCGCGCGCGACACCTTCTCCAGCCCCTTGAACGTGAAGGGACGCCAGGCGCTCCGCGCGACCTTCTCCGGCCGCTCGGCCTTCTCGGGACGCGGCTCCGCATTCTCCGGCGCGCCGGCCTTCTCGGGAGGAGGACGGACGGGCTTGAGGTTGCGCAGGTCCACGAGCATCGTGCGCTCGTGCACGCCCGGAGACTCGTCCTCCGGCTCCACGCTCATGTCTTCGCCTCGAAGCGGACCGTCTCGAGCTTCAGGCCCCGGCCCCCGAGCGCGGTGCGAAGCCCGTCGCTCTGCTCCTCGAGCATCTTCAGCACGTCACGGTTGGTGCCGCTGAAGGTGGCGGAGATCTTCCCGTTGCGCGCGCTGACCTTGATGGACAGGCCGTTGAGCACGTCCCCGCGCAGATCAATCTGGAACTCGGCCAGGCCCGCGGCGTTCGTCCCCACGCGCACGCGGTCGACGATCTTCTGCGCGATTTCGCTCGCCATGGCGCGCAGCCGCTCGGAGCCCGCGGTGTCCTTGGGCTTGGCCACCGGCACCGGCGCCATCAGCGCGGGATTGAAGCGGAAGCCCGCCCCCATCTCCGTGCCACCGCCGCCCTTCTTGTCCTCCTTGCCACCGCCGCCGCTGCCCTTGCCGCCCGCGTCCGCTTCCGCTCGGATGGCCGCGCCGCGCTCGGAGCTGACCTGCCCCAGGGCCGAGTCGGCCTTGTCCAGGTCCTTCTCCCGCCCCTCGGAGGTGCGCTGGGTCTCCTTGGCGTCCGAGGCGCGCGAGCCGGAGCGGGCCTCCGAGGTGTTCGTGTCCGCCCGACGCTGCGTCTGGGCCAGCGTGGAGGCGGGGTTGCCGCCCATCTGGGGCGGCTGCTGGAGGGCCTCGCCGAAGGTCTTCCCCTGCTGGGTCGCCTTGGCCAGCACCTGACGGGCCAGGCCTCCCGGCGTCTGCGGCGTCTGGGTGGGGGCCGTCGCCTGGGGCTGCGCCTGCGGCTGCATCAGCTTCTGGAAGGCGGACGTGCCCTCCTGGCGCTTCTTGGCCTGGCCCTCGGCGAGCTTCTTCTCCTGCATGATGCGCTCGGCCAGGCGCGCTGCTTCACGGTCGTCGTCGACACGGCTCATGACATCTTTCCCGAGGGATGGGGTGGCGGCAGGCTACTTGCGCTGCCGAGCCAGGAACAAGGCGTTGCCAATCTCCTCCTGGCTCAACTCCTCGCGCTGCTGGCGCTCATGCTTCACCTGCTTCTGCCAGGTCTCCTTGTGCTTCTCGATGGCCTTGAGCTCCTTGGCCGCCTCGGCCATCTCCCGGCGCCGCTGCTCGACCAGGCGCTCGGCCACCTTCACCGCCTCACGCTGACGCTCGACCTCCAGCGCCACTTGCGCCTCCTCGTCCTTCAGGCGCTCCTCGAAGCGGCCCATCATGTTCATGCCGTTGATGCCGGCACCCTTGGCCATGATCTCCTTGAGGTAGGCGGCGACCTTCTCCTTGCGCTCGCGCTTGCGCCGCTCCAGCTCGTCCATCAGACGCTGGAGCTCCACCTTCTCGCGCTCCAGGGCCTTGATGGCGTCGGAGAAGGCCTGCTCGGCCTCCTCCTTGGCCCGGGTCCGCATGTCCAGCAGGGTCTGCAACCGGTACGGGGGCATGGTGTCCCCATCCTACCCCGGTTTCCCGGAGGTGCACCCCTGTCCAGTGGGCCAGGGGCCCCCAAGCCCACCCTCCAGGGTGGACCTCACTCGTCGAACAGCCCCACCAGCTGGCCCACCGTGTCCTCGAAGTCCGAGTTCGAGTGGGTGTCCTGCTTGAGGAAGTCGATGATGGAGTCGTACTTGTCGATGGCGTAGTCCGTGCGGGGGTCGGTGCCGTACTGGTAGGCCCCCAGCAGGATGAGGTCGCGCTGCTTCTCGTACGTGGAGAGCGTCTCGCGCAGCTTCCCGGCGGCCTTCTTGTGCTCCTTGGAGACGATGCCGCTCATCACGCGACTGAGGCTGGCGAGCACGTCCATGGCGGGCCACTGGTTTCGCTCGCCCAGGGCGCGGTTGAGGATGAAGTGGCCGTCGAGAATACCGCGGACCTCGTCCGCGATGGGCTCCTCCATGTCACCGCCGGCCACCAGGCACGTGTAGATGGCGGTGCACTTGCCCTTCTGCGAGTTGCCCGTGCGCTCCAGGATGCGCGGCAGCATGGAGAACACGCTCGGCGGATAGCCCTGACGCGCCGGGGGCTCGCCCACCGCGAGGCCAATCTCACGCTGGGCTCGCGCCAGACGCGTCACCGTGTCGAGCATGAAGAGCACGTTGCCGCCGCGCTCGCGGAAGTACTCGGCGATGGCCGTGGCCACGTAGGCGGCGCGCAGACGCACCAGGCTGGGCTGGTCGGACGTGGCGCACACGAGCACGGAGCGCTTCATGCCCTCCTCGCCCATGGCGTCCTCGATGAACTCGCGCACCTCGCGACCACGCTCGCCGATGAGGGCGACGACGCACAGGTCGGCCTTGGTGTTGCGCGCGATCTGCCCCATCAACGTCGACTTGCCGACGCCGGAGCCGGCGAAGAGGCCCACGCGCTGCCCCTCGCCCACGGTGAGCAGTCCGTCGATGCAGCGCACGCCCAGGGGCAGCGGCCGCTCGATGCGCTGACGCGTGAAGGGGTCCGGACAGTCGCGGTCCACGGACCAGTCGATGAGCCCCTCGTCCGGCAGGGGGCTGCCGTCCATCGGCTCGCCGATGCCGTTGAGCACGCGGCCCAGGAGCGCCTCGCCGCACTTGATGCTCAGCGGCTTGCCGGTGGGAATCACCTCGCTGTCCGGACCGATGCCGTACAGCTCACCCAGGGGCATGAGCATGACCTCGTCGCCCTGGAAGCCGACGACCTCGGCCTTCACCGCGCCTCGGGCACGGCTCTTGATGAGCACCAGCTCGCCCACGCGGACGTTGGGGACACTCGCCTTGATGATGAGGCCCGTCAGCTCGGTGACGCGGCCGCGGACGCGGACCGTCTGGGCGTCCTTGATGAGGTCGAGATAACGAGAGAGGTCGATGGCCATGGACGTGGGCTCCTTCCCGTCCCGGCTACGCCGGGCCTTCCTTCGGGCCGTTCTGGTCGGGCAAGAGCACGCTCTGGAGCATCTCCAACTGCGTGGGCAGCTGCGCGTCCACCGTGCCGAACTCCGTCTGGACGATGCAGCCCACCGGGGCCACCTCGGGGTCCTCCTTGATGGCCAGGTCCACCGCGCGACCGATGAGCTCCATCAACACCGGCTTCTTCGCGCGCAGCACCGCCGCCGTCTTGGGATGAACCCGCAGCACCATGGAGCGGGCGCTGCGCAGGTTGTCGATGGCCGCCGCGCACAGCTCCAGCATCAGGTCCGGGTCCTTCTCCAGGCTCCGGCCGATGATCTTCTCCCCGACGCGCAGCCCCAGGGCGATGACGTCCTGCTCGTAGGTGGCCAGGATCTCCCCCGCCTGCATCTTCGCCCGGAGGATGATCTCCGTGGCCTGGGCGAGTCCCTCCTGACGCCCCTCCTCGCGCGTCTTCACGAGGAGCGCCTCACGCTCCCGCTGCGCCTCCGCGAGGATGCGCTCCTTCTCGCGCTGCGCCTCCTCGAGGATGCCCTGGGCGCCCTGGCGCGCCTCGAAGACCTCGGCGTTCATCACCCCCGCGCGCGGAGGCCGCAACACCGGCCGCTCCGACACGACGGACGGCTCCGCCGTCCCGTCTCCCTTGATCACCTTGCCGATCGCCATGCGCCGCTCCTTGCGGGCCGGATGCTAGCGCGTTCCGCCGCGAGGTCCACGCCCGCCCGAGCCCGAGGACGAAGAGTCATCCGTCCCGGATGGTGAACGTGGCCTGCGTTGCACGGACGTCCCCTCCTGCCCGCCCGCGGGCGCCTGCCCCGCGGAGGTGCCAGCCCGCCCGGCCAGCACCCGAGGAGGCCGCTCCGCCCCTCCCTCACGGGGGGACTCGGGGCGCACCGCCGCGATGGAGACCGACGAGCGCGAGCGGAACACGCGAGAGACCTCCTGGGCCTCGGGGGCATCGGGACGAGGCCGTACGCGGGATCCTGCCTCGGGGGGACGCTGGATGCGCGAGCCGCCAGCCGCGGGCGCCACGCGTGAGCCATCACTCGCGGGCGCGACCCGGGAGCCCCCAGCGGCGGGCCCCACTCGCGAGCCATCACCGGCAGGCGCCACCCGCGAGCCCCCGGCGGGCCCGATACGAGAGCCATCACCCGCGGGGCCCACTCGCGAGCCATCCGCGGCGGCCGCCACCCGCGAGCCCCCGGCGGGCCCGATACGAGAGCCATCACCCGCGGGGCCCACTCGCGAGCCATCCGCGGCGGGCGCCACCCGCGAGCCCCCGGCGAGCCCCACACGCGAGCCCCCGGCGGCTGGCCCCACACGGGAACCATCACCGGCGGGCGCCACCCGCGAGCCATCCCCCGCGGGCGCCACCCGCGAGCCCTCGGCGTCGGGCGCCACACGGGAACGCTCTCGGGCACCGGGAGGCAGGGGCTCACCAGCGGCCGCGCTCGAGGGGCGAGGGCCTCCCAGGCGCGACGGAGGCGGACCGATGCGAGCACGCGCCGGGGCCTCGGGCGAGCCCGCGGCAGCGCTCGACGGACGAGGACGAGCCCCACCCTGACCCAGGCGCGACGGAGGCGGACCGATGCGGGCACCCTCCGGATCCACCCTTCCGGGTCGAGCGGACCGGGGGTCGGCTCCGGACGGCTCCCTGCGGGCCACCGGGGCCGAGGGGTCTCGCCGGGCTTCCCGGTGGACCCCGGAGGCCTCCGGGGAGGCCCCAGGGTCGCGGCGCGGCGGAATCCGATGCATCGCCGAGCCATCCGAGGCCCCGTCCTTGGGGCGCGCGACACGCGAGCCCTCGCGGCTGGACATGGCGCCCGCGTTCCTCGCGGCGCGCTCGGCCATGAAGTCGCGACGGACGGCGGGCGCCGCGCCAGCAGGACGACGCGAGACCGGCCCACCCTGTCCGGGCGCGGCCTTGGGAGCCCCTGAAGCAGGGCGCGCGGCGGCGGGCTCGCGAGGCGGCGGACTCGCGCCATCCCGCCCCGCGGGAGGCGCCGCATCCCGCCCCGAGGACGGCGCGGCGGGACGTGCGGCAGCGGCGGCAGCGGCGGCAGCGGCGGCCTTGCGCGCGCCGGGCGGGGGCGGCAGCACCGCGGAC